>JAUMCS010000073.1:0-3931 GCA_032122355.1 Burkholderiaceae bacterium | reverse complement strand
GGCTTGGCTGCAGCAGTCGTTGCAGTCGGCGTCCTGCGTGGTGGGTGCCTGTATGGCCACTTCAGACATTGTTTTGTGGTCGTGCTGATCTTGGGAGACTAGGTCATGCGCGTGGGGCGCTAAATGCTCTGCATCTGTAGTGGCATAAGCGTTCGCCCCGCCAGACATTAATGTCAGCCAAAAGATTAAAAAGTACAAAATCAAATTTTTCACGACTATAACTCTACCAGCAATTAATGGCGATCAAAAGATAACTACAAAAAACCTGCGAATTTTTGCGATTAAGTCATTGAGTTATATAGATTTTGACGAGCCTGGATTTCTGTTGAAGCTTGGAACACAGATACGTTTCAATTCTGATTTAGATAGTCAGTTAACGAGAGAACGCCATAGATTTCAGTTCGAGTTTGCTAAGAAATCAACGCTAATCAACGATTAATTGAGTCTTCAATCAGTGGGTGTGACGATGGTGAATATCTCCGTATGCACATGCTTGTGATCATGAGGCTCCTTCCCATCCCACGCAAAGTTATGAATGTGTAGGTGATGAATATCGTGGGTATGACCGTGCTCATGTTCAAGTGCTTCATGATGATGTTCATGTTCATGGTGCTCGGTCAGATGAATCCAGACGCCGACAGCCATCAGAAAAGCCGCTAGCCAGAATAACCCACCAGTTGCCTCACCCAGTAGCACCACCGATATGGCGGCACCTATGAAAGGTGCTGTTGAAAAATATGCACCCGTGCGAGCCGTGCCTAATCCTCGCAAAGCCAGCACAAACAGAACAAGGCTCAAGCCATAGCCCATCAATCCCAGTGACATGGTTGAGAAAACCACAAGTCCTGTCGGTAAAGATAGCCCTAAAAATAATGCGAGTACGCAGTTGACAGTACCTGCGATCAATCCCTTAACCCCGGCAACAAACAAGGCATCTGAGGCAGACACTTTGCGCGTAAGGTTGCTGTCGATGGCCCAGCAAAGGCAAGCTAAAGAAATCAACACGGGGCCTAGCCAACTCAAGCTGGTATCTACATTTGTCTGCCAAGACAAGGCGATGCCACCTAGAACGATCGCCACCATACCCAGCAAAATTCGCTTGTCCGCACTCTCTCTAAACACCGTCCAAGCAATCACCGCTGTCAGAACCGCCTCTAAATTAAGCAAAAGTGAGGCCGTAGCGCCCGTTGTTTGGGTTAGACCAAAAAGTAAAGCAACTGGCGCAAGAACTCCGCCAAAAAGAATTGCACTCAAAAGCCAAGGCCATTCTGTAATCGATAGCTTGGGAAACTTCCAGCCTCGGTCGCGAATTAATCGGATTAACGTAAGACCTACGCCACTGCCCAAGTAGAGCAACCCAGCAAGCATGACAGGCGCAACATCGCCCAACAGCAGCTTTGCAAATGGAGTGCTCGCACCAAATAACAGCGCAGCCAAAAGAGCGAAAACGATATCTCGGTTCATTTTCTTAGTTTAAAGGGGTGATGGGTAAATGCCGCCACATCCAAAGTTAAGAAAACTCAAAAGTAACTCAGCGTAAATTGACTTTCAGTCAAACAGCGGCCTGCGAACTACAAACTAATCGCAGTATCAAAAATTTCTTATTGCACAATTCATCGCACAATGCCTACTGCCAAGCTGTAAGCACTGTAATTACTAGGTTTTTTTGATGTTAACTTTTATGCCGTACTCGTGCATGAATTCAATTTTGCTTTCAATCTAGCTACATAGGATTTAAACTTGGATGCGTTTCTTCGCCCAACCACCAAAGCACCACACCGGATGAGAGCATCGCTATGGCCACAAACCAAAATGCGACTTGTATTTCCCCGCTGAAATAGGCTGTAAGTCCTAATCCTAAGCCACCTATTCCGTAACCTAAATCACGCCAGAAACGATAGATTCCAATTGCTGACCCACGCCATGCTGGATGCGAAATATCTGCTACCGCAGCAGAAAGATTCGGGTACAGCAAGGCCATTCCAAATCCTGAAATAGCAGAGCATGCCGTCCACCAGATGATGCCGTCCCCCACCATCATTGCTGCAACCCCTGCTCCGCAAATCCACATACCCGACACATTCAGACTATGTCGGCCGATCCGGTCCGACAGTCTTCCAGTTATCAGCTGTGAGCCTCCCCACACGAAACCATAGGCGCTAATGATCCAGCCCATGTTCGTAAGGCTTACCCCTTTCTGGTATAAAAAAACGGGATAGAAAATCCAGACGAGTGCATCAACAAATTTTTCAACAAGTCCTGCCTGACATAAAGCCATGAGTCGTTTGTCGCGCCAACTCATCAGAGCGAAGATTTCACCCGTGGTCGGCATGGCCGACATCCCGGTCGGGTATCGCGAGCGTATTGTCTGGCTCATGCCTGGTACATGTTGCGCTGCCTCCGCTAACGCCCAGGGCAGCGTCTCCCGAACCCATACCTGAGTGAGCACAAGAGCAAGAACGATCACGGTCAGGCCAAAGATTAATAATCCTTCACGTGCACCGAACTGGGCTGCCATGTAAGCGGTGAAAATACCTGCCAGCGCCACACCAACGTAACCCGAAAATTCATTCAGGCCGAGCGTTAAGCCACGCTCCTCCAGCCGCGTCATATCCAGCTTAGCTGTTTGGGTCATAGACCAAGTTAGGCCTTGGTTAACGCCGAGGAGGATCATGGCCGCAACTATCCATGTCCAAGTAGGTGCATGCCAGATCATGAGCGGGATTGGCAGTGCGGCCAACCAGCCAAGTAGCAGAACTTTTTTTCGCCCGATGCTCTCAGAAAGGCGTCCTGCAATGAAATTCATGGCGGCTTTGACTAAACCAAATGCAACCACGAATGAGCTAAGCAAAACGAAAGAATTTCTAGGTACACCGAAATCAGACTCTGCCAATGCCGGAACTACCGTGCGGGTCATGCCAATTGTGAGTCCCACCAAAAGTACTTGTAAAAGCTGGTGAAAAAACTGGGATAGGTTGTAACGAATCCCATGATGTAAATTGTTTTCCACTATATCTATCGATTCAACAAAGTGAGTCAACTTGAATATCGATGGTCAATTACAAAAGTCCCTATCGGGTGACTTGTGCATAAGCTTCGACATGGTCACAGTTTCTATGACCTGTTCTTCTCAAGCGCAGAACAAACGCGCCGCAGCCGCACCTCCGCCTCATTAGCTACAGCATGAACCTGAGGGTTGGTCGTCAACTGGGTCATTGCTTGTGGATCCATGAAACTGACGATAGTCTGGTCGCCCTCAGCGCGCACAACAACGTTACAGGGAAGCAGCGCACCGACTTGTGGTTCGGCTAGCAATGCCTGGTGTGCAAGTTGCGGATTACAGGCACCTAATATGTGATACGCGGGGATGTCAGCACCTATTTTTTGCTTCATCGTTGCCTGTATATCTAAATCCATAAGTACGCCAAAACCCTCAAGCTTGAGTTGCTCGAGTACTTGGGGTATGGCTTGTTCGACCGGTAGCTGCAGGCGGGTCTCAAATGTATACATGGCATCTCCAAAAAAATGACTTTACAGACTCTGCGTGAGTTTACGCTCCGTTGGCTGAAGCGGATACCACTCTCGCCAGTGCCGCTGCAGCACTGGGTAAAAAAGTCAACTTGCAACTTGCACCTGCTTGACAGAAGAGCAGCATTTCTCCAGTTTATTTTTTCACTGTGAAGTTCGAGCACCAGCAAAGGAGTCGAACAAACAGGATTTCAAAGTTCAGTGTCCCGTCATGGAGTCGAACTTTGACCCTTTTCATTTCGAGTCCCGGTTGTAGAGCCAAATAAATTGGTCAACCTAAACTTGATGACCCGCTAATTTGAACGGATCCCAGCACAAGGTATGACGACATTAAATTGGTTGGCAATTAGCTGGTTCCGCCATAAAATGTCAGGCTACAAGCACTCCGACGGAGAAATACGAT
>JAUMCS010000072.1:0-2362 GCA_032122355.1 Burkholderiaceae bacterium | reverse complement strand
TCACCCAGAGCAATTTGAATCGGTACCAATACCGCCGCCATGAGCACACCGGTACGAAGAGTAGCCCATACCGAGCCGGCTCGGTCACCGCGTAGCCAACGATAAGCACTCACCCCCGCTAACAAAAAAGCCACCGTCACAAAGCACGCCATCATCATGTGTGCAAACCGATAAGGGAACGAGGGATTAAAAATAATAGCCCACCAGTCTGTGGCGTAGGCCACCATCCGGCCCGCTTGATTGGCTCGCATTTCAAAGCCGGCTGGCGTTTGCATCCAGCTATTCAACACCAAAATCCAAAAAGCGCTGAGACTGGTACCCACAGCCACTAAAACGGTAGCTAGGGTGTGCACTCGATTACTCACCCTTTTGCTGCCAAACAACATGATGCCTAAAAATGTGGCTTCTAAAAAGAAGGCCGTGAGTACCTCGTAGGCGAGCAATGGGCCGGCAATATTGCCTACTGTTTCCATGAACCCGGGCCAGTTGGTACCAAATTGAAAACTCATGGTGATACCGCTGACCACGCCTAGGGCAAATGTCAATGCAAACACCTTCACCCAGAAGCCGTAGGCATCCATCCAAAGGTTGTCACGGGTTTGATTAAAGCGCAACTTAAAAAACAATAAAACCCAGGCTAACGCAATCGTAATGGTGGGAAATAGAATATGAAAGGTGATGTTGGCACCAAACTGAATTCGCTGCAAGATCAAAGAGTCTGGCGTAGCTGCTTGAAGCAAAGCGATGTCGGTCATTTCATCATCTCCTAAGGGCGTTTTGTCTCTATTCACACATGAATGTAAGTTCTGAACTTTCAGGAATTATTGAATATTAGAACATTACTTACCGCTTGTCAATACCACCAAGGATAAAAAATGACTCATTCACCATGGAAAATCCAACCCAGAACCTGGGATATATTCTGCGACGTGGTGGATAACTGGGGTGATATCGGTGTGTGCTGGCGCTTGTGCCAGCAGCTTCGAGCTCAAGGGCAGCTGGTACGCCTGTGGTTGAATGACCCAAGCGCCCTAGCCTGGATGAGAACACATGATGACCGCCATCATGATCACGCCATCGACATACAGCCTTGGCCCCGAGATGACGCTAGCCCACTACCTCAGGGTGTCGTGCCCCATGAAGTGGTGATTGAAGCCTTTGGCTGTCAGCTGCCCAACGCATTTTTAAAGGCCATGGCTGAGCAACCAACGCCGCCAATTTGGATAAATCTCGAATATTTAAGTGCTGAGAGCCATGTGGAAAAATGCCATGGTTTGCCCTCGCCGGTGCTGAGCGGACCCGCTTACGGCTTAACCAAATGGTTTTACTATCCTGGCTTTACTCAACAAACAGGGGGGCTGCTGCGCGAGCCGAACTTACCCATGCGGCAGCAATGTTTTGATCGCCAAGCATGGCGCATGCACCATGTGCCACACATGCCGGACCGTGCATTATTGATTAGCCTATTTTGCTATGAACCCAGTCATTTACCTGAGTTACTTGAGCAATGTAGCCATGGCAAACACCACTTGCTCATTACCCCTGGGCGCAGTGCGACAGCTACCGAACAAGCCTTAGGAAGTAATCACCCTTCCCCTGCTTGTCAAATGTTGCCTTATACGGATCAAATTGGGTTTGATGAAATTTTATGGGGCTGCGATGTGAACTTTGTGAGGGGTGAGGATTCATGGGTACGTGCGCTATGGGCTGGGCGGCCTTTTATTTGGCAGGCCTACCCTCAGCATGATGATGCCCACCATGCCAAGATCGCGGCATTTTTGGATTGGCTGGATGCACCCGAGACCCTGCGCTACTACCATCGGGTATGGAATGGGATCACTGACGGCCTATTGCCTGAATTAACGCCTGCGCTGATAACCGAGTGGACGCCCTATTTTATGGCGTCGCGTGAGCGATTGTTGGCACAAAGCGATTTAGTGAGTGGGTTGCTAGCGTTTGTTGAGGGGCGATAGGAATAGGAGCTTGTCTTTCGCCAGTGTCTCTTGGCGCGGCAAGCATACCCTAGGTTTCATCGTTAACCGTTTAGTGGCCCAAGTAAAACCGCATAAGAGCCATTGCTAGCGCAAAAAGATAGCCGTATGAAAAGCGATCAAAACGAATGAGTTTTTGATCTCGGCCACGCCGCAACGCGCCAATGACCACCATTGCGCAACCAGCAAAGACAGGTGTCATAACCAAGCTTACGAGCCTTGCTGAATGTGAATGGATGAAAAGAGTAGGAAAGGCCCAGAGGCTAAGTGCTCCGGCAATAACCCCTAAAAGTGCGTGGCCTAAGGCTGCAAGCCACGGATTGGGTTTACGCCTGAAAGGCTCGGCAATACCGTGCAAACCCAGCTCAAAA
>JAUMCS010000071.1:0-5200 GCA_032122355.1 Burkholderiaceae bacterium | reverse complement strand
CATAGGGACGATGCGGCCTTGCAGCCGCATCAGACTAAAGCCATGGACAACTCTATGAGTTGCCCACAGATTTACTCTTCCGGCCCCATGTCGGGGCTCCCACTATCCATTTAGAATGAGTACTTTTAATCGCTTCGCTCAATCCAACGAGGACATTTCTAATTTGCGCAAATAGCGGACATTTCTAAATTGGTTTGACAATCTAAAAATTTCTTGAAGATGTCAACGTTTCTGGGGTGGGTCGCGTTAAGGGGATTATCAATGTTGAATAAACGGCAGAAAACACCATGAATACCCCAAAAAAATCCACACTGCAGGAATGGTCTGAAAAGTTGAGTCAGGCTCTAAGCCCTCAGCCTAATAGCGATGAAAAAGGGTCTAAAAATCTAGATTCATTTGAAATTTGGCATCATCATGCAGCCACTCGTAACCCTTTGTTTTTATCCATGATGCTCAAATTTGATCAGCGTCGTTAAAGTGCTGGTTTTTCCTGTAGGTGTCTGAGCCCTAAACCCCATACAATTCTGCCATGATCAATTTTGATCGTCCATTGGGAGTAAAATGGTATGAGCGTGGCAGCCCAAAAATTCTGGACTCATCATTACCCCGAGGGCGTTCCAGCCGAAGTGGATTTGCTGGAATTCAATTCCCTTGCAGAGGTGCTAGAAACCAGTGTTCGTAAATTTGGCCCTGATATAGCTTTTATCAACATGGGTCAATCTTTGACCTACCACCAGCTAGATCAGCAATCCAAGGCTTTTGCTGCCTACCTGCAATCACAATTGCATCTACCTAAAGGCAGTCGGGTTGCATTGATGATGCCTAACTTACTGCAGTACCCCGTTTGTTTATTTGGGGCTATTAAAGCTGGGTATACGGTGGTTAATTGCAATCCTTTGTACACGGAACATGAGCTGGAGCATCAATTGAATGATGCCGGTGCCAGTGTGGTGGTCATTCTGGAAAACTTTGCTCATGTGCTTGAAAAGGTTTTAGAGCGTGTGTCGATACCTCATGTGATTGTCACCCAAATGGGCGATATGCTGCCTTTTGTTAAAAAACACCTTGTCAATTCCGTAGTGCGATATGTCAAAAAAATGATCCCACCATGGTCGATACCACAGGCGATTCAATTGCCCCAGGTGTTGAGCTCAGGATCTCATTTGTCATTCGTGCCACCGGCTTTGAATCAAGATGATTTGGCATTTTTACAATACACCGGAGGCACAACCGGTGTTGCTAAAGGGGCAATGCTCAGCCACGGCAATATCATTGCTAATTTACAACAAGCCCATGCATGGTTAGGCCCAATTTTAAAAACCAAGCCTAAACAGTTCATTGTCACTGCATTGCCGCTGTACCACATCTTTGCGCTAACGGCAAATTGCTTGACCTTCATGAAAATTGGTGCCACCAATTTGCTTATCACTAATCCCCGTGATATACCCGCTTTTATCAAGGAACTTGCACGCTATCCCTTTACGGCTATCACAGGTGTGAATACACTTTTCAATGCTTTGTTGCATCATCCCGATTTTGCTCGGTTGAACTTTCAGCCTTTGTGCATTGCTTTGGGTGGAGGGATGGCAGTGCAGCAGGCAGTGGCTAGTAAATGGAAAGAGGTTACGGGCACCACCTTGATTGAGGCCTATGGTCTCACAGAAACATCTCCAGCCGTGACAATCAATCCCATGGATTTAAAAGAATTTAATGGCTGTATTGGATTACCCGTTCCCTCAACTGAAGTTTGTATACGAGACGAGGACGGGCAAGATTTACCCCCAGGTTCCGCCGGCGAGTTATGTGTTCGCGGCCCCCAGGTCATGAAGGGTTATTGGAATCGCCCTGATGAGACGCAGAAGGTTATGATGCCCGATGGATTTCTCAGAACGGGGGATATCGCCATTATGGATGCACAAGGGTATTGCAAAATCGTGGACCGTAAAAAAGACATGATTTTGGTATCCGGTTTTAACGTTTATCCCAATGAGGTTGAATCGGTAGCGGCTATGCACCCGATGGTGCTGGAGGCGGCTGCGGTGGGCTTTCCGAGCGATGCGACGGGTGAGGCCGTGAGGTTGTTTGTTGTGAAGAAGTCGCCCGAACTCAACGAAGCTATGCTATTAGAACATATGCGACAACACCTAACACCTTATAAAATCCCTCATGAAATTGTGTTTCGTAGCGATTTGCCCAAAACCAATGTTGGGAAAATTTTACGCAGAGCGCTGCGCCAGTAATTTCATGTTCAAATGCTTTTGCACATCACGCAGTGTGAATTTTTCAGGGTACTCTAGAGGGTTTTAGAATGAAAATTGCGATTGTTGGCAGCGGCTATGTGGGCCTTGCCAACGCAATGTTGCTTGCGCAGCACAATGAAGTGGTTTGCTTGGATATCGACGCTGAAAAAGTGACGTTGCTTCAACAAAAGATATCGCCGATTGATGACGCCGATATTGCCTATTTTTTACAGCACAAATCCTTGCACTTCAGAGCAACCCTAGATAAGCGAGATGCACTGGAGAATGCGGATTTTGTGGTGATAGCCACCCCCACAGACTATGATCCGAGTACGCATTATTTCAATACGCAATCGATCGAGGCTGTGATTGATGATGTTTTACGCATCAACCCAACAGCAACCATGATCATTAAATCCACGGTTCCTGTTGGCTATACCGTGCGTATTCGTGAAAAATTCGGAGTTACCCACATTATTTTTTCACCTGAGTTTTTGCGTGAAGGTAAGGCTTTGCATGACAACCTGCACCCTTCTCGGATCATTTTGGGTGATTCATCCGAGCGTGCCCAGGCCTTTGCAAAACTCATGCAGGAAGGGGCCATCAAACAGGATATTCCAACCGTATTCATGAGTAGCACCGAAGCAGAGGCGGTAAAACTGTTTGCAAACACTTATTTAGCCATGAGGGTGGCCTATTTTAATGAACTCGATACCTATGCTGTTAGCCATGGATTAGACACTCGGCAAATCATTGAGGGTGTTTGTTTGGATCCTCGTATTGGGCGTCACTACAATAATCCTAGTTTTGGCTATGGGGGCTATTGTTTGCCAAAGGATACCAAGCAGCTTTTGGCCAACTATGCAGATGTTCCGCAAACCTTGATACAAGCGATAGTCCATGCTAACAGTACTCGTAAAGACTACATTGCCGACGATATCCTTAGGCGAAAACCCAAAACGGTGGGTATTTATCGTTTGGTCATGAAATCAGGCAGTGATAATTGGCGCGCCAGCAGTGTACAGGGTGTGATGAAGCGTCTGAAAGCCAAAGGGGTGGATGTGCAGGTATATGAGCCAGGTTTAAAAGAGGCTCATTTTTTTCATTCGCCGATATTGACCGATCTAGCCACATTTAAGGCCAGTGCGGACATCATTATTGCCAATCGATATGCACCTGAACTAGAAGATGTCAGGGATAAGGTTTATACCCGTGATATTTTTGGATCAGATAGTTAAAGTTTAAATTGGTGCGTGAAGGTTGCGCCAAAATTGTGTGGCTTTCAAAACGGCGCTAGGGTAGGGCTCTTGTCCTCTGCTGCCGTTATACCGACCTAGCGCCATGAATAAATCGCCATTTTCTCGCTGAAGATAATGCCTTAGTATGACGCAACCGAAGCGTAAATTGGTCTGAGTGTGGAACAAATGCTGAGTTTGGCTATTGCCGAGGAGTCTTATCCAAAATGGCATCACCTGCATATAGCCCCTGGCACCGGCTGAACTGACAGCATACTTGCGAAAGTTGCTTTCGGTTTGAATTAAACCCAATACCAAGGCGGGTTCTAAGCCTGCGCGTTTGGTCTCGTACCAAAGGGTGCGTAAAAAATGAGTACGCACGTTGTAGTCGTTGATACGTGATTGCAAGGCGGCACTGTGGGCGCTGAGCCAACGGAGAAACTGCATCCGCTGCTCTGTATTCGCGAAGGTTACTTCAGGAGTACCCCCTTCGGTAATGGCTGCTGATAAGGCGGAGCGCACAGAGTCGGAAAGTTCCTCTTCTTTTTGTGCGCCAGCCAACAAGCTGCTGGGCCAGGCATAAGCCTGGACAGCCATACTGCAAAGCCACATGCGCCGATGCATAGATTTTTTTTTAGGTTCTTAAACGCGTTTGAATAACGGAGACTATTTCTTCTAAGGGTACGGAAGCCGCCTGTGAATCAAGACGGCCTTGGATCTCACCAGTGGCGTTGTTGAGGCTGCGATCGGAGAGAACTACCCGAAGGGGTACGCCTATAAGCTCCCAGTCGGCGAACATGGCGCCCGGACGCTCGCCTCGATCATCGAGGATGACATCCATGCCTAAGTCTTGGAGTTCAGTATAAAGCTGCTCTGCAGCGGCTTTCACCTTAGGTTGCCGATCCATGCCTATAGGGCATATCACAACTTCAAAGGGGGCGATAGATTTGGGCCAAATAATGCCGCGCTCATCATGGCTTTGTTCAATGGCAGCGCCCAAAATTCGTGTAACACCTATACCATAGCAGCCCATTTCAAAGAATTGAGGCTTGCCATTGGCATCTAAGAACGTAGCGTTCATGGCTTTGCTGTATTTTGTTCCTAGATAGAATACATGACCGACCTCAATGCCTCTTTGAATGGCCAGAATGCCTTGGCCATCAGGGGAGGGCTCACCGGCTAACACATTGCGAATGTCGGCAACTTCTGTGGGTTCTGGCAGGTCTCGACCCCAGTTAACCCCACATAAATGAAATTCAGATTCATTGGCACCGCATACAAAATCACTCATATATGGGACTGAGCGATCCGCTAGGACTTTGATGTCTAGGGGTAGGCCTACCGGGCCTAAATAGCCAGGTGGGCAGTCAAACTGTTCTTGAATCTCTGCCGTCGTAGCAAATCGGAAACCTTGCTCAAGCCCCTTGATTTTGCTAAGTTTAATCTCATTGAGCTCATGGTCGGCACGTATCAATACCAGCCAAAATTGTGTTTTGATAGGCTGGTCTTGTTCGTTTTGAATATCGGTAGCAATAACCAAGCTTTTGAGCAGTTTTTGCAGAGGCATTTGTAAAAAATCAGCGACTTCCTGGCATGCTTTCTTTGCGGGTGTCGGTGTTTTAACTAAGCCGAGAGTGGGTGCGGCACGCGGTGTGGTGGGTGCCACAGCCTCAGCTAATTCTATATTCGCGGCATAGTCGCTAGTGGGGCAATAAACGATGGCAT
>JAUMCS010000070.1:1125-3525 GCA_032122355.1 Burkholderiaceae bacterium | reverse complement strand
GGCTGCTCCAGCGCTACCAACTGCTGCACCTTTCAAAAATTTACGACGTGGTGCTTGTTTTTTGGTTTCGGACATTCATATCTCCTAGTTAATATCAATTTAATACTGCGTGTAAAGCAGAAGCAAATTGTAGGATTATTGGAGAGAATGAGATATGGGGTAAACCCTTTGTTTGCATGGCTTCATGGTTATTTAAAAGGGGTCTGCGGTTAGGGTCTTCAACTCGCTCGTGATACGATTTGATATAGCCCGCATTGTTGCAACGCATCACCATGCGTAAAGTTTTTATTACAATGTTGGATTGCGTTTGCCCGAGTGGTGAAATCGGTAGACACAGCAGATTTAAAATCTGCCGCTCATAAAAAGGGCGTGCCGGTTCGATTCCGGCCTCGGGCACCAATTATGGATTTCGTACGCAGCGAAATCCGATGTAGACCACAACTGTGTTTTCAGGCTTGGTCGCTACATTGCCCTCCATTTGCTGCTCTGGGCCATACCACCATGAAGCTCCACGGGTAATGCGCTCACTGTTAACTTTAGTTGACGTCCATTCCCAAACATTGCCACCCATATCCAAGAGGCCATTTACTCCAGCTAAAGTAGTGCCAGCGGCCACATGGCCATCGCCACGCAGCAAGCTTCCTGTGGGAGCCAGCCCCTTATAGTTTCCACAAGCTGAACTTAAGCAATGGGAGCCCCTGGGAGTGCTTCCATTTGGATAGGGATAACGTTGCCCCCGCTGAAAACCTGCCGGCGGGGATTTTCGCTGCTCTAAGAATGCTGCCTCAACCCATTCTTTATCGGTGGGTAAGCGTTTGCCAAAGAATTCGCAGATCGATTGGGCCTCAAAGGCATTGAGGTGAACGGCCGGCTCATTGTCTATGGCCGCTACACCATAAGGTGTGCGCCAGGTCCACCCAGGTTTTTTCACAAAACCCAATTCATAGGAAGTGCCACCGCCGGCTTTCTCAGCCGCACTTTGAAACCCGGTTGCAGCGGCATAGCGTTTGACCTCACCAATTGTCATCTCATGCTGATCCCAAAGAATGCCATGAACCTCAAGACTGGGAATGGTCGATTTTGCTGGCTGTGCATGCACATGGAAACCAAAGGCTAACCATGAAAATATGCAAATTTTGCTAATTGTGAGAATATTCATATAAGTTTGTTAACCTAAATTTTGATTAACAATCATTTTTGCTGAATTCCAAATCTTTTGCACAGCGGGATTTTTAAGCAACCCAGCCCATGAAAAAACATATTCTTTTTATTCTCAGTGCACTGTTCTTGGTCCAGACCGTTTGGGCCAATCCGGAGTCAGCTAAAAATACCCGAGAGATAGCCAAAGCAGATGTACCAATGACTGCGGAAGTGCTTGCAGTCTTTTTCACACCGCCAACCGGTGCGGCGCGTGGATTAATTCGTTATTTGGATAGCGCCAAGAAAAGTATTCAGGTCATGACCTATAGCTTTACCTATTTGGAGATTGCGGAGGCGCTTGCTAGGGCAGCTAAACGAGGTGTGGAGGTGCAGGTGATTCAGGATGGCCCAACCGCTGCCAATAATTTTGATGTGATCCCAGTGTTACTCAAAGGTGGAGTGTCGGTGCGAGGCAATAAAGCGCATCGTATTTTTCATCACAAGGTGATGATCATTGACGGTGAGATTGTCGTGACCGGGAGTTATAACTTCACCAACAGCGCCGAGAAAAGCAATGCCGAGAATATGATTGTTTTGCGCTCGACACCATTAGCCCAGCAGTATTACAAAAACTTTATCTCGCATTGGGAGCGCAGTTATCCAATCACTACGCCGCCTGAGCGCAAGACAGCTAAACCGAACTAATCAGGCTCGGTTACAAACCCTAATTTTGTTAAGCCTGCGCGGCGCGAGGCGGCAAGCACCTGCGCAACAGCATCGTAACGTACAGATTTATCAGCCCGTAAATTGATCTCGGGTTGGGGGTCTTTCTTGGCAGCTTTATCTGCATACGCGGTAAAGGTTGCCAAGTCGATCGGTGTGCTATTCCAAAAGATTTGGCCTTTACCATCAATGGTTAGCTGAACTGACTCAGGCTTTACTTCATTACGAACACTATTGGCTTTGGGCAGTTCAACCTTCACTGCTTGCTGGACTACGGGCAAGGTGATCATAAAAATAATAAGTAAAACCAACATGACATCCACCATCGGGGTCATGTTGATTTCGGCCATCAGGCCATCTTCCTGTTGATCGTTTGAGGGATTGCTAAAGGACATGATTAATCTTTCTGGGCAACGCGTGCGCCAGTCACAAAGTAGGCCAAGAGATCGTTGGCAAAGCGATTAAGGTCGGCAACCACCAAGCGATTGGTACGATTGATGGTGTTATAGCCAAGTACAGCTGGAATTGCCACAGCCA
>JAUMCS010000070.1:779-1103 GCA_032122355.1 Burkholderiaceae bacterium | reverse complement strand
TCATGATGAGTGCCTCGCCAATTGGACCGGCTACTTGATCGATCTGAGCGCTTCCGGAGCTACTAATTGCAATCAGGGCATGATAGATTCCCCAGACAGTACCGAACAAACCGATAAATGGTGCAGTCGCACCGGTGGATGCTAAAAAAGTTAACCCTTTTTGCAATTGAGCAGTTGAGGCGTCAACCCCATTTTTTAAACTGCGAGCCATCCACTCGGAGTAATTGAGGGTTTGAAAGAGTTCACGATGACTATTACTTTGGTTCTGATGATGAGCTGAAGCTTCATTGCCGGTCTTTGCAACCATGAAATAGGGGTTGATCG
>JAUMCS010000070.1:0-769 GCA_032122355.1 Burkholderiaceae bacterium | reverse complement strand
ATTACTCAAGCTATTGAGCCCTTCATCAAAGGAGCGGGCTCGCCAAAAGGAATCCAATTCACCTTTAAGGCGTTTGATATTACGTAAACCCCATAGACGACTGATCAAAATTACCCAGGTCACAATGGACATAAATAAGAGCAAAAGAGCGACAAAGTGCGTGACGAAGTCCCCTTGGGTCCAAAGATGGTGAAGGCCAAACGCATTATTCATATTAAGGGCTCTTTAGGTTGAATTTAATTAATAGATTAGTTGAGATTTTAGTGGGACTACCGTTAATGATGTACGGTTTAAATCGATACCGTTTCCCAATTTCCATCGCGGCTCGATCAAGCCTCGGGTAGGAGCTTGACTGTAATAAACGGGCTTCCTCCACTTCACCGGTCTCGCTAATAATAAGTCTGACCACCACCTCGCCTTGTTCCCCTGCGCGCTTTGAGAATGAGGGGTAATAGGGATCGGCGTCAGGCTGGTAGACCACCACTAATTTTCCGATATCCGTTTGGATGGGCGTGCCGCTCACACCGCCGCCCGAGGTTGGGGGTGCAACGGTAGCGGTTTGAGCGCTATCGCTCGTTTTCTGAGGTGTAGTCTCTGCGGGAGCAGGAGTCTTTTGTGCTGGTGTTGGGCTTGGTGCAGGGGCAACGGATTTCTCTGGTTTTTTGGGTTCTGGCTTGGGAGCAGGTTTGGGTGCCTCAACCGGTACCTTCGGGGCTGGGGGTGCGGCCGTCTTGGCCGGCGCCTGCGGAGCCTCTGGTGCCACGAGATT
>JAUMCS010000069.1:0-11401 GCA_032122355.1 Burkholderiaceae bacterium | reverse complement strand
CTCAGACATGATGCGTGGTGACTTCAGCAACCTATCAGAGCGCAAGCTGATGGATTGCCTCACACGACTTGGATACGACATTGAAATCAAGGTGCGGCCTGCCAGTGCGGCAATTGGCCATCTGATGTTGGCGACTGCTTGATCATTGCATGTGATCCAAAGATGGCTTTTTAATGCTTGGTAGCACCGGCCGCCGCCGATAGCCAGCAGGGTTGAGACAAATCTGTTCGCAATGCGCACGCAACTCAGCCACGAAACTTCCGGCGCGAGTCGGATTACCCTGTGCAATGTGGTCGCCAATATCCTCAAGATCTAACGCGGCCAAGGGCGTTATGAGTAATTGCATTAGAGATCTTGGGGAGTTGCCTGCTGTGCGTATTTGGCTTGTAATCAATCAAACACCGGTGCCGCCGCAACTGCTGCGCCGCTAGCTTTGCCTGCGGCAATATCATTTTTCAGTGCTCGAAGTTGAATAGCCTGCTGGCGCTCGGTGTCCTCAAGCAATCGCAGACCAGCACGTATCACTTCACTGACGTTATTGTAGCGGCCGCTTTCAACTTGGTCGCGAATGAAAGCCTCAAAATGGGGACTCAGGGCAACGCTAGTGGGCATGGCATCTTCCTAACAGTTAATAAATATTATTATTTATCATCCGGCTCGCCTTGTCAAGATGATGTACCCCCCCAGTACATATTGCACTGATAAATGACCGAGCAACTAATTTCCAAGCATTTGAAAAACATATCAACGCCCATGAGACACTTTCCAACTTGTGTAATCAGACGGTCGTAAACCATAGCGCGCTAGCACCCCTTCGTGGATCCGGCGGAGTTCTTCAATAATCAATGCTTGCACGCTCGCTTGTTCACCCATTGGCACACGGTCTGCCACGGATCGCTGAATGCAGGAAAGTGGCTCAAGCTCGGGGTGCGTAATGACTTCACGGATGGTTTGCTTAATGAGGTCACGCCAGGCCAAGCGTAGGGGATCGGGCTCTGCCAAATCTTGTTTGATCGCGAGGTATTCCTGCGTAGAACGCTCATAGGCCCACACGTACAGGTCACGCAGCAGCTCAACCCGCGCCATTTCATACACGCCCAGAGTGGCCCGACTATAAGCAGACTCGGGCACATCCAGAAAAGTCAGCGGACAAAGGTTCGCACGAAACAGCGGCAAATTGGCAGCCAATCGCGAAGTACGCTTGTTGATATCGGCAAAGGGCTGCAGGTAGGGCAAATGCACCATCATGAAGAAAGATTGCTCAAATGGATCTTCAATCTGATTCGCTTTACTCAGAAGAATATCCAGCGCAACTTCGATCTGCTGAGGGGTTGAGAGCGGGCGGTAAACGCTTTTGCCAATATCAACAGCGTGCTGGCGAATTCGCCCCTCATCGGCTGGATTGGGCAGCAAGTTTTCCGCCAAAGCGCTGTGCAAATTCATCAATGTGTAGCGGTTGAACTCTGCACTATCGATGTTTTCGACCAGAAGTTCAATGGCTGCTTTATGATTCAAAATCATCTGTGTTTCGATGGCTGCTTTGCCCCGCGCAGCCTTGCCGTGCTCAATGAGCTCAAGTGTGTCAAGCCGAGAGTACGTGTTACCTTCCAGGTAGCTCGATGCCCAAGACAAATCAATCAGCAAACGGTTGAGTATGGCTCGACTGTAGGTACCCGCAGGTTTGTCCACGTCCGTGGTTCTGCCCATCTTGTGTAATTGAAAGCGCAGCGATTCCGACAAATACCATGTCACATTGGGGCGGTACATATCCAGGAAATCACGCTGATAGCCTACAGGCTTGCGCGCTTGTAAAGGCTGGTCGATATAAGCAAGAATGTCCTGGCTGTCAGCAGAAAGTGGAATAAAGGGCGGGAAGCCATCGACACTGAGCACCCCTGCACCGCTGCTCGCTTGGGTACTTGCACGGAAATAGCGACGGGCCCGACCTTCCCCTTTTGCAAAAACTTGGCCGCTATCAATCAACTTCGTGATCAAGCGCTGTGCCGTTCGCCGAGCAATGCTCGGGTGTGCTATCAGCAATTGGGCCAGCGACAACCCACTTTCGGATTGGCAGATGCTGTTGAGTAACTCGGTAGTTGCTGACATCGGGTAGCGGCGCCGTTTGGAATATATATGGCGCAATTATGGCGCAGTTTAGCAAACTGCGCCAGCATCTGTATACCGCCAGAACCTATTGCAATGATGAATGACCGAACAACTATGGTGCTGCAAGGGGCGGCAGCGGCAGCCGCTGGTGTTCAACCAGTAGGTACCCGCCTGCGCCGGTACGAAGCATATCATCTCAAGGCGCAGAGTTCCACCATTCATAAGTGCCGGATTGCTTTTAAACCACTCCAACCGCCTACAGCGGCCACACCCCGAGCGGAGGGAAATGGGTATTAGATAGGCTCGTCTTTCAGGCGAAAACCACGCTAGTGCACCTGATGGTGCGCGAACATGATGGCTTGCGCACGATGATCTCGACATCGGCAGCCAGGGTTGCTTTGACCTGCATCTCAGTCGCTTCGGGTAGTCTGAGGTCCTCGTAAATGTTGGCCGATCCTGTTTCAATCTCAATCATATCAAGCTCCTTTGGCATGCGCCTGCGCAGCCTTCAAACGTTCGCGAATCAAATCCATCTCATGCTTTGGCGTTTCGATGCCTTTGGTGGATTTGGGAATACACCTGTATTTATATTTCAGCAACCTTTTCCAAGGTGTGTGGGTCGGAAAATTCCCAAAAACCATGTTTATAAATTATTACATTTCCAATACAATGGAAATATGGAAGAAAAAGAAGTCATTAAATCCCTAGCCGCATTGGCTCAGCCTAACCGGCTACAACTCTTTCGGGCTTTGGTTACTGCGGGCAAAGCAGGGGCCACACCTGGGCAGCTCGGAGAGAATTTAGGCGTACCCAATGCCACGCTGTCATTTCACCTCAAGGAATTATTGAATGCCGGCCTCATCAACCAAGAGCGAAGTGGTCGACAGCTGATCTACCGTGTGCAATTCACGCAAGTGAACCATGTGATTGCTTACCTCACTAAAAATTGCTGCCAAGGCTCTGAAACCTGTTTTTAGAAATTCAAACTGAAAGTTTCCCATGCACCCAACACCCCCACCCATTCATGTGCTTTTTTTATGCACGCACAACTCAGCCCGCAGTATTTTGGCCGAGGCACTGCTCAACCACATCGGCCAGGGCCGTTTCAAGGCTTACTCAGCGGGTAGTAACCCGCGCGAAAATCAAAAGCCGCACCCACTGGCACTTGAAACCCTCAACCAAGCCGGCATTTCCACCGAAGGTTTGTACAGCAAGAGTTGGGATGTATTCAGCCAACTCCATGCACCAGCGATGGATTTGGTCATCACGGTTTGTGACAACGCTGCCGGCGAAGTCTGCCCTTACTGGCCCGGGCAGCCCGCCACTGCCCATTGGGGGTACGCCGACCCCTCTGCCGGCAATGGGGATGAGGAGCAAAAGCGAAAAGCCTTTGTACAAACCATGCACCAAATTCGCAGACGCTTAGAAGTATTCGTGAATTTACCTGCAACCCGCCTTGAACCCCTTTTCATAGAAAACACAGCCCGTGAACTTGCTAGGAATGATGTATGAAACACGCCCCAACAACCCCTTGTACAGCCACCGCAAGCGCCCAACCCATGACACTCTTTGAACGCTACTTAACGCTGTGGGTATTTTTATGCATTTTGGTGGGCATTGCTTTGGGCAAATTTTTCCCGCCCGCATTCCATGTCATCGCTTCCATGGAAATCGCCAAGGTGAATATACCGGTGGGTTTACTGATTTGGGTGATGATTATTCCTATGCTGGTGAAGGTCGATTTTTCAGCCTTACATCAGGTGCGCCAACACGCGCGGGGTATTGGGGTCACGCTATTTGTTAACTGGCTGGTAAAACCGTTTTCTATGGCCTTTTTGGGCTGGCTGTTTATTCGGCAATGGTTTGCACCGCTGTTACCCGCCGATCAAATTGACAGCTACATTGCCGGCTTGATTTTGCTGGCGGCTGCACCTTGTACTGCCATGGTGTTTGTCTGGAGCCGTCTCACCAACGGCGACCCCTTGTTCACACTATCGCAAGTGGCGTTGAATGACATCATCATGTTGTTTGCGTTTGCCCCACTGGTGGCATATTTGCTTGGCATTTCAGCCATTACCGTACCTTGGGATACCTTGATCACATCGGTGGTTTTGTATATTGTCATACCCGTTGTGTTGGCGCAATGGTGGCGCAAGTCTTTATTATCAAAAGGCACGGCGGCATTTGATCACGCCATTGCGCGCATAGGCCCCTGGTCAATTGCCGCATTGCTCGTGACGCTGGTATTGTTGTTTGCATTTCAAGGTGAAGCCATTTTGCAGCAACCCATGGTGATTGCCTTACTGGCTGTACCCATCCTGATTCAAGTTTTGTTCAATTCAGCCTTGGCCTATTGGCTCAACCGGCAACTCGGCGAACAACACACCGTTGCTTGCCCATCGGCCTTAATCGGTGCATCGAATTTTTTTGAACTCGCCGTAGCCGCCGCCATCAGCTTATTTGGGTTTCAATCCGGTGCCGCCTTGGCCACCGTGGTGGGGGTACTGATTGAAGTACCGGTCATGCTGCTGGTGGTGCGCATCGTCAACCGCTCACGCCATTGGTATGAAAGCAAAGTGTGAGTGGTCAAAAATGCAAATGAATCAAGCTTGAGTTATTGAGGTTGACGGCGTGCCGCCCGCTCTGCGCGACGCTGTTGCGCTTGACTATGCGCAGCTGCACGCTCTTCCTTGGAAAGCTGTCCATCACCGTTGCTATCTTTCGCCCTAAAGCGTGTTTCTGCATCGGTCATAAATTCAGATTTAGAAATCACCCCATTGCCATCTAAATCCCGCTTGTTCACATGCCCTGCCGGCTTTTGCTTGACAACATCTTGCGCCCAAACACCAGGCGCAACTAAAACAGTACTCACTAAGAGCATTGATAATTTTGAATGGAATGTCATTGAACCCTCCTGAGGTTTTTGAAAACGCCAGCAATTTCGGATGCCGGTTTCACCAGCGTTGAGCATGAGGTTCTGCACCTTCCAAAATGCAGCGCGCCACAAACTAAGTATACGTTGTGAATTAAACACCCCAACCCGTATCCAAGGGTAAATCCCGAATCCTAATCCACTGGCCCGACTAGCCCTCCTCGGATTAACGGAGTACGGCTATTGCACGTTCACCATCGCCCCCAACAGCTTTTGCCTGAGCTTCGGTTCACTGGTGCGGGGGTCCAGCCAAATCGCAAAAAAGCCTTGCGCAAAACGTGGATCTTCTACTTTTCCGATCAGCTGGTCATTCAGAAAAAAAGTCACGGACTTGCCCGGATCATAAACACCCCGAATTCGGTCACCAGAACGAACATCTGGGAAAATTCGCACCATCTGCTTCAGCCATCCCTGATGATCTTGCCCTGTACCCCAGCGCAATTTTTTTATTTCTTCTAAACTGCGTTGGGCAATTTTCTGGCCTTTCAGGTTCAGGGCATATGTCAACTCTAAAGCGAATGCATGCTCAAACAAATCCTGGGTACTTTTGATTTCTTCAGCAAAAAGCTTTGCATCATAAACCTTCATACCCATCCAGCGCAAAGTACCCTCGCCCACCAACGTCAAAGCCGGGCCCGTTGTGGTGCTGGCATAAGTGGCCGATGAGAAAGCACCAGCCAATATCGCCAACCACACGACCGCACAAAGCAGTAACCGTGCAACCTTGAAGACACATAGCCATGAGCCAGATATGAACATCATGCACCCCCCCTATGAGCTAACACCTGAGCAAATCAAACCACCTAATCCTCAATACCCCGCTGAGCCGGAACACCCGCATTGAATGCGTGCTTGATCATCTTCATTTCAGTGACGGTATCGGCCAGTTCCATAATCTCAGGTGGGCAACTACGGCCCGTCAAACACACATGCACATGTTTAGGACGATCCCGCAGGGTTTGCAATACCGGCTCTAACGGCAGCCAACCATAAATCAGCGGATAGGTGATTTCATCCAACACCACCAAGAAATAGTCGCCACTGAGAATAGTGGCACGCGCTTTTTCCCAGCCATCACGAGCGAGCTGCGCCGAACGCTCAAGGTCTTGGCTTTTCCAGCTGAAGCCATCACCCAAGCCTTCAATAGGGATACCGATTTGCTCAAACATACGATGCTCACCAAAACGGGCGCTGGGCACTTTCATGAATTGGTAAATCTTCACCACCTTACCGCGCCCATGGGCCCGAAGGGCTAAACCAAAAGCGGCTGTGCTTTTGCCTTTACCATCGCCCGTGTTCACAATCACAATACCACGGCGCTCACCCTGCGGTTGTTCATAGGGGGTTTCAGTGGGGGGATTTTGAATATCCATCAGCATCTTTTCCTAAAAAGTTAATCATACCGTTTTGCAGTTCGGCGGGGCATCACCACCCACTGCCCCTGACAAGGGCACACCTGAATACGATTTTCAAAAACAGCCTCAAGCGCTCGGTGGGTTGGTGCATAATGGCTTGAACCTTGATGCAGCACTTGCCCTTTGTTCAGAATGACCAATTCATCCGCTTGTAAAGCCATATTCATTTCATGCAATACGCTCAGCACCGTACAACCGGCCTGCACCAAACCTTGCACAATTTCCAACCAATCGGCCTGATGCGGCGGATCCAAATTGGCCAAGGGTTCATCCATCAATAAAACCGAAGCCTCTACAGCCAACGCTCGCGCCAATAGCACGCGCTGACGCTCCCCGCCGGAGAGCTGCCCCAAACTACGATCGCGCCAATCCCAGGCTTGTGTAGCGCGCAAAGCTTTTTCCACGGCTGCCATATCGGCTGCGCTACACCGCCCCAGCCAAGTTTGATGGGGTAAACGCCCCAACATGGCCACATCCCAAACCGACAAATCATCCGTGCCCCCAGTATTTTGCCCCAACCAGGCCAGTTGCCGAGCCCGATCTTGCCGCGGCCATTGCTCCCAGGGTTGCCCCTGCAAAAGTACCGCTCCACTATAGGGCAATAAGCCCGCCATGGCTTTGAGCAAGGTGGATTTACCCGCCCCATTAGGGCCAACCAAACAAGTCCAGCGCCCACGTGGCAAGGCGATATTCAGGTTATGCACAATCGGTTTATTGTCAAGCGATACACTCACATTCACCGCTTCTAGTGCAACGGATAGTTGGCTGCCATGGCCTTCATTCATGGAAAAGCCCCCTGTGAATTGCGCCCACGTGCATACAACAAAAAGCACCAATAAGCACCACCCAAAATAGCAGTGACTAGGCCAACCGGTAGCTCTTCAGGGGCCAGGCATGCACGCGCCAAAATATCCGCACTCATCAACAATAGGCCTCCAACCGCACTGGCCAAGCCCACCATACGTGCATAACTCACTTGCACGAAAGCGCGTACACAGTGGGGTGCAGCCAAACCCACGAAAGCGATCAAGCCCGTTTGCGCCACAGCCGTTCCTGTGGCCAAGGCCAGTATAGCCACTAGGCCCAGGCGCATAGCATCTAAGGGCAGACCCAAACTTTGCGCAGTAGCATCCCCCAAGCTGAGGGCATCCAAGGCGCGCGCCAACGCAATGGCTGCGCATACACCCAGCACCCATACTCCCAGCATCACGGCGCAGGCTGTCCAGCCCAACCAAGCGGTAGAGCCCAGTAAAAATGCCTGCATTTGAGGCAATGCCGGCGGTGATAGCAGCAACACCAACTGCGCCAGCGCACCCAGCACCACGCCCAACACCACCCCGCCCAACAACAGCCGCATGGTTTGCTGTACCCCTCGGGCTAAGCATAAAGCCAAAAGCACTGCCACCATAGCCCCCACAAATGCTGCACTGGTGAGGCCCATCTGCACCCACACATGAGCCCAAGCCACCGACCCCACACGGCTGCCCAACCAAGTGGGAACCACCAATACCAAGGCAACACCCAACGACGCGCCCGATGCACTCCCTAGCAAATAAGGGTCCGCCAAAGGGTTACGAAATAAACCTTGGGCAATCGCTCCGGCCAAGCCCAACAAAGCCCCTGCCAGCCATGCACCCAACAATCGAGGCAAGCGGATTTCGCGGATGATTTGCATGGCTGTTGTCGATGCCTCTTGCGTTGTGTGGGTAGGTGCCCACAGCATCCACACACTCTGCCAACCTGTGCTCCCCACACCCAAGCCCCACACGCCCAAAAGCAGCGTGATGGTAACAATGACCACAAAAAAACGCAGAGGTGGCCAAGCTTTCATGGTGCTCGCCTGGGTAGGCTAGCTGAAGTGGCTAGCGGTGTGGCCGGCTGTGTAGCGTGTTGCACAAGGCATTGTGCAATCAGATTTGCCGCTTCGGGCAGGCGCGGCCCGGGCCGCGCCAAAATATCTGATTGTTCGGGGCTAAAGCTGCAAACCCGCTGTGCCTGTAAAGCATGAATCCCCCCCCAGCCTGGCCTTTGCCGCAATGAAGATGCACTTTTTTCACTGATCAAAATCAGCTCTGGGTCCGCACGCACGACAAATTCCGGATTGAGTTTCGGGAAAGTTCCTAGTGTGGGTGGGACGATATTTTTTAAACCCATGCGTTTGAGCAATTCACCGATGAATGAGGCTTCGCCCGCGGCATAGGGCTCAGGGCCCACTTCAAAATACACCCGCATGCCGTGCGCACGGGGTGGTATGGCTAGGGCAGCCGAGGCAATACCCGATTCGAGGTTCTGCCATATTTTGGGTGCATTGGATACCCCCAACAATTGCCCGAGCTTGAGCATCACCGCTTGCGTTTGGGCATACGTTTGTGGCTCAAATGCCAATACCTTTAACCCCAATCGCCGCAGCCGATCGGCTGCACGGGCGGATGTAGCCAATAGCACCACCTCCGGTTGCAAAGCCACTATTTGCTCGATATGGGGGTCTAGCCCCCCTCCCACTTGCCGTCTATTTTTGAGCTCGGGCGGCCACTGGGTATAGCGGTCTACCCCCACCAAGCGCTGGCAATGCCCGAGCTCGCATACCATTTCTGCCAAAGATGGCAGTAGGCTGACTATACGCTGTGGTGGGCGCTCGAAAGCTTCTACCCTACCCTCATCATCGGTGATGCTATTAACCGCCCATGCAGGCAAACCCAGGCCCAACACGCCTAGCGAACATAGCACTACCATTAGCCTGTAGGCCATGAAACGGCATAGGGTAGAAAATAATGGTTGCACTTTCAGATCAACGCTGTGGCGCCCAACTCACACCCATAAACCAAGTACGGCCGGGTGTAGCATAACCTTTAGCCAAGCTATAGTCTTTATCGGTCAGGTTATTCACACGTAGCAATAAGCCCCAATCATGACTGAGCTGTTTGGTACCACTCAAATTTACAAGGCTATAGGGCTGCAACCTTTGGGTATTTTTAGCATCGTCAAAGCGCTCACCTACCCATTGCCATTCGGCCCCCATATGCCACCCCATGAAGGGCAGCGTGCCATTCAAGCGTGATTGCAATCGGGGTCGGCGTGCAAGCAATTTTTCGGTTTCCTCATTCTTAGGCAGCATCCAGTCGATAAAGCCTTCTAGGCGCAACTCATCCCATTGGGTCGCCCCTGAGAACGTAGTGCCTGTTAACCGCGTACGACCCACATTGCCATAGCATCCAGGCCAAGTACCCACCCCATTACGGCAAGGCCCTGGACCCGACACGTAATCAATCAAGTTAGTGATAGCATTGCGGTATGCAGTAAGCGCTGCCTTGTGTGCACCATCTTGCCAGCGCAAAGCCACTTCCGCATTGCGTGAATGTTCGGGTTTCAATTCAGCCCAACCATAATCACTAAAGCGTTGGTAGAGCGTAGGTGCCCGAAATGCCGTAGCCAAAGCTGTGGTTGCGCGCCATTCCGGTGCAAAGGAATAGCCGTAGGCCAATGAACCGGTAGATTGACCACCAAACTCACTGTCATCATCATGCCGTCCATTCACCTGAAATGCGTGAATGCCATTTTGCCAACCATAACCCAAGGCCACCGCATTTTGATGCCTTTGCGTGTGCGAGCTAGGTTGAGTGCCCTTATTTTGCAAAGCATCTTCTCGGCGCTCCAAATCGGCATTGATTACCCCCGCACCCCACCGGAGTTCATTGCGAGCAAGGTAAGTACGCACTTCGGTTTGCGTGGTATAGGCCGTTGTATCGGCATAACTATCGAGACTTTGGGTGTAAGCCAAGCGCGTGCTCCAGGCATCGCTCCAGCTTGCAGACCACTGCGCGCCTGCGGTTTTTAGCTTTTGATCCGCCTGGTCAATGGTAGGTGGTTTCGAACCATCGGCATCAAAACCGGATTTTTGGTCGTTGTCTAGAAGGTTTAATTCAACCTTTTGGCCGGGTTGTATTTTCCAACCAATACGGCCCGAGAAAGAGTGGCTGCGATAACCATCGCGATCTGGATTGCTGCCATTAATAACCGCATTTTGCCCTGTACTACGATTGCCCGCCAAACCTAAGGCATAGTCAAAATCTGCCGTACCTCCGCGCAAGTTAGCCGCAATCTCGCGCGTTCCATAATCGCCTATCCCCATTTGTACCGAAGGGAAAAACCCTTCATCACCTTGACGAGTAAAAATATGCACGACACCCGCTACAGCATCAGACCCATATACTGCGGCCGCAGGACCACGCAATACTTCAATATGGTCAATTTGGGCCAACGGTATACTTTGCCATGATGCGCCTGCTGTTGATTGTGAATCAATGCGCACCCCATCAATAAAAACCGCAGTGAATCGACTATCCGCACCACGTATATAAACACTGGTCGGTGTTGCAGGCCCACCGTTTTGGCTCATATTCATGCCATGAGATTGTTGCAGCAATTGTGCCACGCTGCCTGCACCACTGCGCTCAATACTACTGCGGCTTATTACGCTCACATCAGCCAGCGCTTCAGATAATGCCTGTGCGGATCGGGTAGCACTGATCACCACAATGGGTATGTTAGAAGCAGTGTTTGGAACTGATATACCGTTGATTTGAGCCGCAACAGGGATGGCCAAAGACAAAATGGCGCATGGCAAAAATGCCCCATATTTATAGGGTTGAAGTTTGAGAGATTTCATGAAAAATAAAAAAGTGAATCCCCTTCACCGCCTTCCCCGACAGTGTATGGGTAAGTTGCACAAGCATAAGCGTGCAGCTGAGTTGGCCGGTATCCGGGCTGGCGGAAACAACCTCTGTCGCCTTCCCAAGTGATGGTTCAACATCACCCAGTGGCTTTTAGACAGAAGCGAAGATAGCAAAATCTTGTCCGCTTACCGTTGCGGGGACAGCGCAGGTTAGCCTTACTCGGTTGATAAGTCGAGACCGGCCCCCTGCTTCCCGTTGAACTGCAAGGCTTGAAC
>JAUMCS010000068.1:0-14380 GCA_032122355.1 Burkholderiaceae bacterium | reverse complement strand
TAGATCTTATAGAAGCCTTACGGCATAACAACAAAACAGGCACCATCAGTGCGGCTCTTCGGCTAACCGAGGTGGCCCGCCGCTCAGCCAACATGGCGCCATTGCCCGAATTGCAAGCTGCAGGTGGTGCGCTCATGCTGCTTGACGCTTGGAATGGTTTACAAAACGGAACAGATGCCCAGAAATTTGCCAGTGCGGCCCGTTTGGTTTTA
The DNA here is from genome assembly GCA_032122355.1 of Burkholderiaceae bacterium. GTDB lineage: Bacteria > Pseudomonadota > Gammaproteobacteria > Burkholderiales > Burkholderiaceae_C > RFTU01. Next base: position 14,168 of record JAUMCS010000068.1, on the reverse strand, counting down.
GGTGCCAACGAAGTAGCCAGAGCCATGAACGACGGCAAAGGCTTCCTCGAATCCAGTGCAGCCCTAGGCGGGCTGCAAGGCGTGGTAGCCATTGCGGGTTTAAAAGACACCATTCAAAGCGGCAACCCCTTTGCCATTGCCAGCAGTTTTATGACCATCACCAATGCGGCGGTGGCCACGGGCATTGTCAGCTCGGGCACAGTCGCTGGGGCATTGGGCACCAGCGCATTCTCGCAAGCTGCTGTATTCGGCCCCCAAGCCATGATTGCTGTGGCCATATGCAGCATCTTATTTAGCTCCATCTTCGCCGAAGAAATCGAATACCCCGAACCCCCACCCGCAGGCGTGCTAGAAATTGGCACCTTATCGGATGGCAGCATGGGCATGCGCATCAAAGACAACAATGGCAAACTCATCGAAGAACGCCACCTTAACGGCCAAATTCTGCAAACCCACTATGCCCAAGAAGGCTACGGCTACGCCGAAGACGGCTCTGAATACGCCATCTACATCACCACCTACCAAGAACGCAACTGGGGCATGGGCGCAGAAATCCTCAGTCAACGCCTGAGCACCGCCTTGGCGCAGATGCAAACCCAAGCCGAACAAAACGGCATGCACCTGATTTTAGAACGCTTACCCAGCTTACAAATCCATGCCCACCCCAGCTTCGACCGCAATGGCGCAGACAACTTCTTCTTCAGCCTACAACTGCAAAACCCCCTGACCGGTGCCCAGGAAATCACCGCCTTTGCCCCACAAGACCTCATTCAACAATACCAGCAAATTGCCCGCTATGCCGGTGCCTGGGCCGATGCCACCGAATGGGCACAAATACAGGCCAAACAAGCCGCAGGCCTAGCCGATGCACTCCAAACCGAAGGCCAGTACCTTGACAAACTCAGCGGCCCAGAACAAGGTGACAGCCTGCGCACCTTAGCCCAAGCCAAAGCCCAACAAGCCGCCAACCAACAAAACTATACCCTTCTGACCCTAGACCTAGAAAACAACGGCATCAGCCTGCGTGCCAAGCCCCAAGCCGGCATGAGCCTTGAACAAGTCCAGGCCGACACCAGCCAAGGCATCACCCGCCTAGACGCCGACAACGACGGCTACCTTGAACTCACCCAATGGGTCGGCAGCAAAGAAGCCATCTTGGCCATTGACCGCAACAACGACGGCATCATCAACCAGGCCAGTGAACTCCTGAGCGGGGCCGAACTCAGCGCATCCGCACAAAACCGCATCATCCAAAGGCTGGCCTACTTTGATGCCAATGGCGATGGCCTGCTCAACCGACTAGACCCCTACTTTGCTCAATTCAAACTCTGGGTAGACATCAATGGCGATGCCCGCAGCGGCGTAGGTGAACTCCATAGCCTCAGCGCAGCCGGCATCAATCGCATACAGCTACAAAGCGGCACCGTGGTATTTGACGATGGCCAAAGCCTGCAAATACAACAAACCCAGCTCAGCGCGGATGTGCGCGGCGTTAAAGTCGAGGCCATATCCGACGGGCAGGGCGGCCTGATGCCTGGGCAATTCCTGGTACAACAAGAAGGCGAAGAAGCACAAACCCACCTCACCGCCGATGCCGCAAGTGACCTCAGCGAAATCCTCAACCTCGTTAAACCCTACGCTAGCATCAGCGCAGACGAGCAAACACGCCTGACCGCACTGGCGCAAAAATACGGCATAGACCTCAGCAACCCAGCCGCACTGCTGGGCTTGGGCGGAGGCGGCAACATGGCCGGTAGCCCCACACAAACAACCGCTACCGCAGCCGACATATTCACCATCAACCAAGCCCCCGATGCCGAAGAAGTCAAAGCCGCCTTGCGTGCCTTCTTCACCCAATGGGTGATGAACCCCGAATCCGGCCCCGCCTTAAACCACCACGTATTACAAGCCCAGGAAGACACCCAACTGCGCATCAAAACCGCCGACCTGCTCGCAGGCTTGGCGGGTGTATCGCTGGTGAGCCTGCAAGACGCACGCCGGGGCACCATCACCCAAGAAGCCAATGGCGACATCATCTTCACCCCGTTGAACAACCAATTTGGTACCGCCTACTTTACCTACACGGCGCAAGATGCCGCGGGCAAAACCAGTACTGCCATGGTGTGGGTGAACATTGCAGAAGTCAATGATGCCCCTGTAGCATTGAACGACACATTCAGCGTACAAGAAGACCAAACCCTCACACTCGCACTCTCGCAGCTATTGGCCAACGATACCGACGCCGACATAGCCACCGATGCCAATGAAACCCTCACCCTTACCGCCGTGAACAACGCCAGCCATGGCAATGTCGCTTTAGTCAATGGGCAAGTGGTGTTTCAAGCGCAAGCCAATTACCAAGGCGCCGCCCGCTTTGAATACACCGTGCGCGATAGCCAAGGTGCCACGGCCACGGCCACCGCAAGCGTGGAAGTGGTAGGGCAAAACGATGCGCCTGTGCTCAGTACCGTGGCGCGTACCCTGCAAGCCCGCCCAGATGCATTACTGCGAATTGAAAGCAGCACCTTGGTCAGCTTTGTAGATGATGCTGACATACCCTATGGCGATACGCTGGCGCTGGGCCGTATTGTGGCCGTGAGCTCAGGCTCGGCCTGGCTGCAAAACGATGGATCGGTATTGTTCAAATCATCCACAACCGGCACCACTCAACTGACCGTGGAATTGGCCGACAGCCAAGGCTTAAAAGTACTCGTGCCTATCGCTTTAGATGTCAACTGGGGCAATAACCCTGCACGAGCTCGCTTGCCCGACCCCAGCCAAGCCACGGAAGACACTGCCTTGCGCATTACCTCCACGCAAACCATGGTAGGTGTTGTTAGCAGCAGCCACGGCCAAGTATTTATCGATGATGATGGCAGCTTGGTCTATACCCCCGATGCGCATTATCATGGCGCAGCGCAAGTGGTGTACCGCATACAACAACCGGATGGCACCAACGCTGAACGCACAGCGGATTTTACGATTGCGGCTGTGAATGATGCGCCCTACTTGGTGAGCTCATTGGTTGAGCAATCCCTGAACGAAGATGGCCAACTCCTCATTTCTGCGGCAACCCTATTGGCCACCGTGGGTGATCCCGATATTCTCACCGATGGGCAAACCCTGCGTGTCAGCCGCGTGAGTGATGCCGTTAATGGCTCGGTACAGATCAATGCCGCGGGCAATGTGATATTTGCACCGACGGCTAATTTCAATGGCCGTGCCCGTTTCACCTACTGGGTCAGCGATGATGCAGGGCTGAGCGTAGCCGCATTGGCATACGTCAATGTATTGGCCGTGAATGATGCGCCCACGCCATTGGCACTGAATTTTCAGTTGCTGGAAGACGAACGCCGCACCTTCTCAACCGCCAGCCTGATTGCCAATGCCGCTTTGGTGGATGTGGATACTCAAACCAACGGCGATAAACTCAGGGTAACGCGAGTGAGCATGGATGCCGCTAACGCCGCCAAAGGCAGTGTCAGCCTAGATGCTCAAGGCAATGTCATCTTTACCCCAAGGGCTGATTATAACGGAGTGGTTACATTTAACTACACTCTAACTGATAGCGCTGGTGCCAGTGGTCAAAATACCGTGACACTGAATCTTGCGTCGGTCAACGATGCTCCAGTTGCTTTGGCAGCCAATCGAGTTCTGAGTGCAGGTGTGGAGGATACTGTTAAACAAATTTCATTTGCCGATTTGGTGGCTAATTTTAGGGATGTTGATGGTGATGCCCTAACCGTGCGTAGTGTCACATCAGCTTATGGTGGCTCGGTGGCTATTCAAAACGGAGTGGTGCGGTTCACGCCCGTTCAAAACTTTAATGGCACGGCCAGTTTTTCATACACCGTAGCTGACCCATCGGGTGCATTGGCCAGTGCCACGGCCAGTGTGCAATTCATGAATGTGAATGATGCACCCATAGCGGCCTATAAACGCATAGAAGGCCGTGCCTATGAAGATACCGAAATGCGAGTGGGCTTTTCTGAACTATTATCGGGTGCCTATGATGCCGATGGGGATGCACTGCAACTACGCTCAGTCAGTGCACTGGGCAAAGCCAGTGCCTGGATTGATTGGCAAAATCAGCAAGTGGTGTTTAAGGGCTTAGCCAATGTCAATGGTTGGTCGGGTTTTAACTACACCTTGGCTGATCCGGCTGGGGCCGTTTCTACTCAGCGAGTGGATGTCAATATTGTGCCTGTGAATGATAACCCCACCGTGCGCGCCGTTACAGGCTATAACGTTTGGGAAGATGGCAATTATGCGGCGAATAATCAAGACCCCAATGCAATCTCATCCGTCATCCGTATGAGAAATTTTTTATCCCAGGTGAGTGCCTCCGATGTTGATGGAAACCCCTTGAGTTTTGGGGAATTTTGGGGGCTTAATCATATTCATTCCATCTGGCGCGAAGGTAATGATCTGTGCTATCAACTGCAACAAAATTATAACGGTGCAGCAGGCTTCTCATACCGAGTGCGCGATAACCAAGGCGGGTGGGCTGATGGTCAAGTGGCACTGAATGTTATGGCTCAAAATGACCGACCCTATTTGTTAGGTTTGCCCGATTGGCCGGGTAATCTGTCTACTTTAAATGGAAATTTCAGTACTCGGATATATGCTGTTGATGTGGATACACCCGATAGCCAACTTCGCGCGGGCGTTGGCTACTTTCCTACGCACGGGGATGTGGGGCTGAGCCCCTCTCAACAGTTCATAGGTTGGAGAGGTAAAACCCAAATTACAGCAACCATCCCCGCCAATTGGGATTTATCTTATACCAGTCGCTACGGTGATGAATCCAACGATTGGGTTTCATTTGCCATAGATGTATGGGATCAACAAGGTGGGCTTGGGCGCCAGCAAGTTACTACCAGGCATCAGGGATCGGTCGCCAGACGCGGCGGCAAGCCAGTAGCGATTGATTTAAATGGTGATGGCATACACTATTCCAAACTACAAGACTCCAAGGTGCTGTTTGATATCAATGGCGATGGCGCGAAGGACCTATTGGCTTGGACCGCTGCCGATGATGGCCTGATTGTGTTTGATAAAAACGGTGATGGGCTGATCCAAGATTTGGATGAAGTATCCTTTTTATCGTACCTCACGGGTGCCATGACCGACCTTGAGGGGCTCAGTGGTTTTGATACCGATAAAGATGGCAAGCTCACCCGAGCCGATGAGCTGTGGTCCAAGTTTGGTGTTTGGCAAGACATCAACCAAGACGGCACCACCGATGCCGGCGAATTTAAAGGCCTAGAGGCATGGGGGATTGAATCCGTTGATTTGAAATCTGATCGTATGATGGATCAGGTGGGTGATGTTTACATCATGGGTAAATCCAAATTCACTCGAACCGATGGTACCCAAGGTGAAATTGCGGATGCCGCATTTCGATATTTAGATGCGGCCGATAAATCATCTATGGGGCAACCCAAAACCTTCAATATTGATATTGAAGGGGTGATACGCAAACGATTGGAAGAAGCACATAGCCAGGGTGCGAGCGATGTCGAGCTCAATGCCATGTTGCAAAAATTCATTGCGGATATTGCCAATGCCGGCAGCGTGCCAGTCGAGGTTGAAGCCACTGCGCCCATTCCTTGGACAGATGCCATGTATGCTGACCCCGCCAATCAGCAGCTGATTCATAAAGATCCATTATTAAACGCAGCAGCATAAGGGGCAAGTGATCATGAAAAGGAATGTGTGGCTTGCATGCGCAAGCCTTAGGGGTAGCTGCGCGTCTCGTGGCGGATTGGTATTTCTGGTGGGATTGGTAATCCTGTTATCAGCGTGTGGCGGAGGAGGTGGTTCAACATCAACATCAAAGCCCGCAATTGATCCTGATTCCATCTTGAATGGCGTAGCCGTAGATGGATATTTGGTAGGCGCCAAAGTTTGTTTGGATTTAAATGAGAATTGGGTGTGTGATGCGGGTGAGCCATCTACCCAAACAGGGTCGGGGGGGAAATTTAGCTTGAATATTTCACCCCGAAAATATCAGGATGTGTATGAAAGCCTGATTCTGGCCGAAGTGGGCCCCGATGTTTATGATGAAGCAGCTGGTAAAACCTTACGCACTCAGGGGCAAATGGGGTATACGCTGGGTAGTCACGGTGGGCCAGCGCCTGTGCTGAGCCCTATCAATACGCTGCAAACTGCGCTGTTATTTAGTTCGCCTTCACTGACCGATCGGCGGGTTCAGTCCTTCCAATCTGCCAATTTTCTTAGTCAAGTTGCACTATCTAACACCGGCGAAGATTATTTCAACCCTAAAGCCATTTTGAGTGATGCAGACCGAAACACCGCCAAGATAACAGGCCGAGTGTTGGCCGAGGCATTAGCCACGATACAAGCCCGTTTGAAAACGCAATTGCCAGGTATTTATGGTGCCAGTTCCGCAGGATTAGGCGGGCGTGTGGCCAATTTATTAAACCAAGTTTTGCAAGATATGCCGCTATCAGCGAGCACCACATTGGATGAGGCGGATATTCGTAGTCGCATTCAGCAGCAAACAAATACCCTTACATTCGATGAAAGCCAAGAAAAATTTCTCTTACGGCGCAGTAGGGTTGCCAGTGCGAATGAAGCAGTAGGAATTTTATCGAATGGTTTATTTGACCCAAGTGCTTTAGGGATTAGTCGATCATTCATGCAAGTCAAAGCGAATGGACTGGGCGGTTCGGTGTTGAATAAAAATTGGCAATATAAAAACAATGCATGGGCGCAAAGTATGGATTCTCCATCGGATGGCGAAGGGGGGTACCATGTATTTTATAAGTATTACATCTTAACATCCCCCGCCAAAATTGCGGATGCTTCCATTGATATAGCCGGGCCCACGTTAACTGCAAGTGGTAACCAACTCTTTGAGAAGTTCTCAGCAGAAAGTCAGGCCCCAGCGCGCAATGTTCAAATTTTTGAACGAGATATCAGTGGCCTTACCTATCAATCTATACCGGCTTTGCAGTCTATGGAGGGCACGTTTACTTCGGGCCAAAAAGCCTATCAAATACAGCGCAAGTCAATGGTTCAAGAATATACATTGACTGGGGTCGTTGATTTTTTTAACACATTGCAAGGATTTATGTCTAGCCCTCGTACCTGTCATGCGGGCTTGTGTTGGCAATTTACCCAGAGGGCTGATGGCAATGTTCAGGAGGGAACCATTGCATTTAGCACAACATCAGATGCGGGTTCATTGAATCTGGGAGAGGGTAAATATGTGGATGACTGGTTAGCGGGTACCCGCATATTAAGAATCACTTCTATTCCACGTGCAGTTCAAAACAGATCGACCTTCTGGTCTGCCAAGGACGGTCGCTTTCCGATTTTTGCAGATGTGAATGGGAAATTATGGAAGGGGCATTACATACCCTCAGGAACCTATTGGTTAAGTGATTGGCTACTAGACCGGAATACTTTGAATGAGGTTCTAACTAAAAATAAATTGAACGAAATGGCATTATGAAAACTGAAATATCCCGTGTGGAATCGATCCACCAAGAACTCCAACAATTTGTCGCTCAAAAATTCAAAATTTCACCCGAAATATTGGCGCAAAACCCGAGTTTTGAGCAAATCAACGCCGACTCCATGACGCGGCTAGAAATATTGCTGCATGGCGATGACACCTTTGGCTCGCGCGTGCTCGATGATATTGAAGATGGCTTATTCCAGGGCGAACCGCCTAAATCACTTTATGAATTGGCTGTGTTGATCGCTCAGTCGGCGCAAGCATCAACGCTAAGCCCTGCAAGCATCGCATCTCAGAATGACTAAGCCAATGCCTTTAACCCCTCAAGTGGTGGTTGTGGGCACGGGTCTCAGCTGTGCTTTGGGGCGTACAGCACCAGCGGTGCTACAAGCTTTGCAAGCCGGTCAATCCGGCTTGGCCTACCACGATCTGCATGGCTACGCTACGGCAGTTGGGCGGGTGCATGCGGCGCTGAATCCACACAATCTACTCATGCCCATAGATAGAGGTGTGGCCTTGGCTTTAGATGCCGTCAGTCAAATGCCCACCATCCCTTTGCCTGAGCGCACCCGGGCTGCCGTGTATTGGGGGGTGGGTATAGCTGGCGCACAAACCCTTCAAAGCAGTTTTGGGCAATATTTTGCGCAAGAAGGGCAGGCCAAGTTCTCTGCATGGACTGTTCCCATGATCATGCCTAATGCGGCGGCTAGCCTGATTGCGCAGCGATATCAATACAAAGCGGGTGCCATCACTCTGGCCAACGCCTGCGCTTCATCCGCCATGGCTATAGGGCAAGCTTTTCAAGCCATACGCTCAAACGCCTTGGATGTGGCTATCGTTGGCGGTAGTGAGGCCATGCTGGAGCCCGCCATATTGCACGCATGGGCACGCATGCGGGTATTGGCTAAAACTCTTCCTGCACAAGCCGCACAAGCATGTCGTCCTTTTGACGCGGATCGCAATGGCCTATGTTTGGCTGAGGGTGCTGCTTCTATGCTGCTGATGCGAGCGGATTGGGCGCAAACACTGGGGCTAGAGCCCTGTGGCGAAATACGAGGCTATGGCCAAAGCTGTGATGCAACCGATTTAGTAGCTCCGGATATTCAGGGGCAATTGGCTGCGATGCAACAAGCCTTGAGCGATGCCGATTTACGCGTGCAGCAACTGGGCTACATCAGCGCTCATGCCACAGGCACCCCCAAAGGCGATGCCTGTGAATGGCAAGCCTTGCGTGCATTGTTTCAAGATCAAACCCTATGCCCTGTGGCCTCTATCAAATCCGCATTGGGGCACACCATGGGCGCATCGGGCGCAGTCGCAGCCGTGCTCACGCTGGCTATGTTGCAACAAGGGTGGTTTGCGCCCACTTTACATCTTAAAAAACCAACTGGCTCCGAAGCCCCCTTACACGCATTGCTGGCCGGCATTGGTGTACATCTGCCTCAGGCTGAGTTCGCCATGGTCAATGCCTTTGGCTTTGGTGGCAGCAATGCAACCCTCATTTTAAAAAAATAACCGATTCATCATGGAAATACGATTTGCACGCCCTGAAGATAAACCAGCCTTGATTGAGCTGGCTTTAGAAAATCAAAAAGAAATGGAACACCACCGCATCAGCGTCAATCATCAGCGCGTGGAAGAGGCCTTGCACGCATTGTTCGAGCTGAATCAGGGCTCGCATGTGCTGTTTATGGCTGAAACATCACAAGGCCAATTGGCGGGCATTTTGATGGGTTGCGTAGAGCGTTACTACTACAGCGATGAATTGCAAGCCCAACTTGTGCAATGGTACGTGCGCAAAGCCTACCGCGGTACTTCGGTGGCGCCACGGCTGGTCAAAGCCTTTGTAACTTGGGCCAAAAATCGCGGAGCCAGTGATGTATTTATGGGCATTTCATCCGGTATTGATACCCACCTGACACACCGCATGATGCAACGCTTAGGATTTAACTATTTGGGCGGCAACTATGGCGTGAATTTAAAAGAAGCCGGGGCGCAACATCATGCTTGAAGCTTCACAAAATTCCTCCCCGCAGCCCCATGCATTACCCCCTGTTAAAGCCGACACGGGCTTACAAATTGTGCGCATGATTGGCCTGTATTTTGGCAAAACGGCGGATGCCCAATGGCTTTGGAATGAATATGCGGTTGCCCAAGAGGGTTTTAACCGCTTATCTGTGATTCGAAGCTTGCAGCATTTGGGGTTTGAAGTGCAATTGCGCCCATCTAAGCCCAAAGCCCTACAGCGTGCGGCATTTCCCGCTGTGATTGAGCTGCGCGATGGCCGTTTTGCGTTGATCGGTAAAGTAGAGCATGGCCAGGCGCATATTCAAATACCCAATGAGCCTAGCAGCCAAACGCTGCCCTTAGAGCAACTGCTGGCTTTGATGCAGCCGCATTGGATGGTGATTGTGAAGCGAGCCAGCCGCAGCGTGAGCGAAAAATTCGGTGTGGCTTGGTTCATGCGCGCATTGATGCGCTACAAAGGCCTGTTGGGCGAAACACTGGCAGCCAGTTTTGCCCTGCAAATACTGGCCTTGGTATCACCCTTTGCATTTCAAGTGGTGATTGATAAGGTGCTGGTGCACCGAGGCTTGAGTACCCTAGATGTCATTGTGTTGGGCATCGCCATATGCAGCCTATTTGAGGTTTTGCTTTCAGGTATAAGAACTTATATGCTCACTCACACCACACACCGTGTGGATTCTGAATTAGGTGCCAAAATTTACAAGCATATTTTGGGTTTGCCCATGACTTACTTTGCTTCGCGTAAAGTAGGTGAAATTGTGGCGCGCGTGCGCGAAATGGAAGCCATCCGTACCTTTTTTACCGGAACCGGCCTGACCAGTGGGGTCGATTTAATCTTCACCGTATTTTTTCTCGCGGTGATGGCCTATTACAGCCCGGCGCTGACCTTGGTCGTATTGGTCAGTTTGCCCCTATTTTTTGGTATATCGGTGGTGTTAATTCCCATGCTGAATAAGCATGTTGAAGACCGTTTCATCAAGGCGGCCGATAACCAAGCCTTTTTGGTTGAAACCATTGCTGGTGTTGAAACCTTGAAATCCATGACAGCTGAAAGCCGCTTTCAGCGCCAGTGGGAAGAACGCTTGGCTGACTATGGTCGATGCAGCTTTAAAACAGGGCACCTGGCCAACATCACGCAACAAGGTGTTCAGTGGGTGAACAAGGTTTTGAGTTTGGTGTTGCTGTGGTTGGGTGCTAAGTTGGTATTGGCCGGAGACATCAGCGTCGGGCAACTGATTGCTTTTAATATGCTCTCAGCCCGTGTGAATGCGCCTATTTTACGTTTGGCTACGCTTTGGCAAGAGATGCAGCAAATGCGCGTATCGATGCGCCGTTTAGGGGATATTTTAGATACCCCCACTGAGGCACCACCCAGTGCATCTTTATCGTTTGATCGGCTTCAGGGTGCCATTGCGTTTGAAGGCGTGGCGTTCAAATACACACCCGAAGGGCGCGATATTTTGCGCGAGGTTAGTTTAGCCATTGCCCCAGGTGAATTGGTAGGCATTGTGGGTTCATCAGGTTCGGGTAAAAGCACCCTGGCCAAATTGTTGCTGCGGCTTTATATACCTCACCGTGGAAGGGTATTGCTCGATGGTGCCGATATCAGTGGTATTCATCCAGCCCTTATACGTCAGCAAGTGGCGGTCGTGACACAAGATGTCACTCTATTTTCAACCAGTGTGCGTGACAACATCAGCATGGGGCATGCCGATGTCGAGTTTGATGCCATAGTCCGTGCAGCACAACTTGCGGGCGCTGATGAATTTATTCGAAAACTCCCTCAGGGGTACGATACCGTTTTGGGTGAGCGCGGCTCTAACCTTTCGGGTGGCCAGCGGCAACGGTTAGCCATTGCTCGGGCTTTGGTGAATAACCCTCGCATATTGATTTTAGATGAGGCTACGAGTATGTTAGATGCCGATACCGAAATGCGATTTTGGAGGCATATTCGTGAACTCGCGCAACAGCGTACGATTTTGGCCATTACCCATCGCTTATCTACGGTGATGGACATGGATCGCATTGTGGTGTTAGAGGATGGTGCTGTCATTGAAAGTGGCACACCCGAGACTTTATGGCAGCAAAACACCCGCTTTCGCCAACTGTATGAAATGCAGATGGGTGTATCTGGCAAAACCTCGGAGTCTACGGTATGAAGCAAATAATCATGGGTTTAAAACATACGATACAAGGTTATTGTGCGCGTTGTCAGCAGCAATTTCGATTGGCTTTTGAAGGCGGTGATAGTGATGTATTTTCACCCACCCTGTTGCAAGTGCAAGCTGCGCCGCCTGCGCCTATGGCGCGTGCCATTGCCATAACGATAGTGGTATTTTTATGCATAGCAGTAGCTTGGAGTCTGTGGGCTCATTTTGATATTGCGGTGACCGCGAATGGCCAAGCCATCGCATCATCCAAAACCAAGGTGGTGCAGGCCTTGGATGCGGGGCGTGTGGTGGCCATTCATGTCAAAGATGGTGATGTGGTTAAGCAGGGTGATGCTTTAATTGAGTTGGATGCCACTATCACCGATGCCGATGCTGAAAAATCACAGCAAGATCGCACCGAGGCGCAGTTAGACCTATTGCGTTTGCAGGCACAGTTACAAGGGCGTACACAATTGCAGGGTGTTCCGGATGATGTGCCTGAAGATGCCTTATTGCGACAGCAGCAATTTTTGCAAAGCAAGGTAGCAGAACAGCAGAACAAAATGGCGGTTTTAGAGCAAGAAGTGATACGCCGGCGCGCTGAACTGGAATCTGCGGAAGCCAATATTCAAAAAATTCAGCAAACCTTGCCCATGTTGCAGCAACGCCTTGAAATGCGAGAAAAACTCTTGCTGGAGGGGTATATGTCAGAGTTAACCGTGATTGAAAATCGTTTGGAAGTCACCTCGCAAAAAAGTGAATTGGTGGTGCAAAAGGGTAAACGTAAAGAAGCTCAGCAGGCACTGCGTTCGGCGGAATTGAGTCGATCGCAAGCGCAAGCCGAATACCGTGCGCGTACTGCGGCTGAGTTGGCTGAGGCACAGCGGCGCTGGCAAACGGGTCAGCATGAATACACCAAGGCGGCTTACCGGCAGGCGCACCAAGTGCTGACTTCACCCATATCAGGGGTTGTGCAACAACTGGCGGTGCATACCGTGGGTGGTGTGGTCAATGCGGGGCAGGGCGTGATGACAGTAGTGCCTCAAGAGGGGGGAATAGAAATTGAGGCGCAAGTACCGAATAAAGATGTGGGTTTTTTGCGTGAAGGTATGCCGGTGACGATCAAACTAGATGCCTTTGAATTCACCAAATATGGTGCTCTAGACGGCGTGGTGCAGTGGATTGGTGCGGATGCCGTGAAGGATGAAAAGCTAGGTAATTTTTATCCTGTTCGGGTGGTATTGAAAAGTACGCAGTTGCCTATTACGGTCAATGGTCAGCGCCCACAAATTCGAATGGGTATGGCGGTGACAGCCGATATAGGTATTGGGCAGCGCAAAGCCTATGAGTATTTCTTGGGTCCGTTGTTGAAGTACCAGAATGAAAGTTTGCGTGAACGATGAAACGGGTTCAGCACTTAACCAGCTCTGTCGTTAATAAGTACCATGGTCATAGAATTTGTATTCTTTTTCGGCAAATAGACTATTTGACTTCAAGAAACTGATAAAGTTAGACGTTTTAAGGTCCTTCCCTTCCTGCAGTCGGTTATTACTGGCAGCTAGGTGGTCCGCAATCCGCCAACCGGTATAGCCGAGAAGCGGAAGGTTTACTAACCCATCCCATCCTCGGAAACCGAGGTTAAAGGTGAGCGAATATGATGCAGCAATACAGGTCCAATTCATACCTGTTTGGCGGAAACGCCCCCTACGTAGAGGAGCTTTACGAAGCTTACCTCGATAACCCTGCGGCCGTGCCCGATAAATGGCGCGCCTACTTTGATGCGCTTCAGCATGTGCCCGCTGTTGACGGCAGCCAAGCTCGTGATGTGGCTCATGCGCCAGTCATTGAATCCTTTGCTCAACGTGCCAAAGCCAATGCATTTGCAGCTAAAGCCAGTGAGGCTGATTTGGCTATTTCGCGCAAACAAGTGCATGTGCAAAGCCTGATTGCGGCTTATCGGTTTTTAGGTTCACGCTGGGCCAACCTTGACCCCCTCAATCGCGCTGAACGCCGTAAAATTCCCGAGCTCGAGCCGTCATTTTATGACCTCACTGAGTCCGACATGGATATCACTTTCTCGACCGGTAATACCTACTTTGGTCGTGGAGAGGAAATGACTCTCCGCGATATATTGCAAGCATTGCGTGATACCTACTGTGGCACCATTGGTGCAGAGTATATGCATTGCACTGACCCCGCAGAAAAGCGTTGGTGGCAAGAGCGCCTTGAATCAGTGCGTAGCAAACCCAGTTTTACTCCCGAGAAAAAAACCCACATCCTTGAGCGTCTCACCGCTGCAGAAGGGCTTGAGCGTTACTTGCACACCAAATATGTTGGGCAAAAACGCTTTTCGCTCGAAGGCGGCGAAAGTTTTATTGCCAGTATGGATGAACTGGTGCAGCGTGCCGGTGAAAAGGGCGTACAAGAAATCGTGATCGGCATGGCCCACCGTGGTCGCTTGAACGTGCTGGTCAACATCATGGGCAAAATGCCCAAAGACT
>JAUMCS010000067.1:43460-50552 GCA_032122355.1 Burkholderiaceae bacterium | reverse complement strand
ATGATGATTGTTTTATTGACCAAGGAGTAAAAATGTCATTGAAAATATCTTTTTCATCTGCTGCCCTAATTGCTGCAGCATGCTTCCAAACAGCTCTAGCGGAAGATTTCAAAGCTCTTCCTCTTATAGCAGATATCAATATGATTTCCAGAGCCACACTCGGGTCAGCAACGGGTTCTGTCTCTAAGTCCAGTGCGACTATAACAATTAGCCCACCAGAAACATCCACCCCCGTTAGCGTTGGAGTTGAATATTATTGTGATAATAAGCAAACAATATATATCCCACTCATGAAGGATTCCAACAACAATTGGCGTGCAAATAATTTTGGAATCAAATGTTACAATAACGCTACTCTTTTTAGCATCAGAGCTTTATTTAAAACAAAAGAGGGTAAAAACGGAGCGGCGGTAACCGAAAGTCGTCCAGTCGAACCAATACCAACCACCAACCACGTAGCTCGAATAGGTAAGGCTAGAGACGATAAAAACAACGGGTTTGACTGTAGAAAATATCCCAAATGGTGCGACCAATAAGGGGGGCATGAAGGAGCCAAGTTAATTCCGATCAGCTTTCATTTGCAAGAAAAATTCTCCATGAGCTTTTTCTTGCAAATTTTGGATAATATCGCTGGCATTTATATTTTGGCAGAGAATCAACAAGGCCTTAGCTAGAAATATCGCCCATGGGGCCCACCTCCTTAGCCGTGCGCTCTCAGCCTGCGGCTCTGTCCCATACTGCGCCCATCGAACTGGCACGCAGTGTATTAGCCGAATTAACTCAATGGGGGCACAGCCGTGTGGTTGAGCGCACCCATGAAGAATGGTTGGCTACTATGGCTTGTCATGGCGCTGTTCGGGCCAATCGTCAATTGCATCTTGATGAAATGAATGCCTTGTTGCGTCAAATGGAGCAAACCGAACGCGCCGACCAATGCAACCATGGCCGCCCCACCTGGCGGCTACTCAGCATCAAAGAACTTGATCAGCTGTTTTTACGTGGGCGATAGTATGAATGCTCTCATCATCACAAAATATCACGTACGCCCTACCAGCAAAATTTCTGCACAAACAGAAAAATTTTCACTAAAATTTACCTAATTTCCTCACTTTGGCGCAGGTTTTCAGCATGCTAATAGAATTTTCTGTCAGTAATTTTGGGTCGATCAGAGAAAAAGTGACATTCTCAATGGTTGCTGCACCGCGGCTTCATAAAACCGAAAACACTTTTCTTCCGGATGTTACCGGAGAAAAACTGCCGAAACTACTAAAAGTCGCAGCCATTTATGGTCCTAACGCTTCGGGAAAAACCAATTTAATCAAAGCATTTCAAGCCCTCTCCGATATTGTTAGACAAGAGCCGGGCAAGTACAAAAAACTGCCGGTTTCCCCTTTTCGATTTGATCCCAGGCTTACTCACGCACCAACAGACTTTGAAGTCCATTTTGTATGCAATAAAACCCGTTACGAATTTGCGCTATCAGCCACTCAAGACCGAATTCTTTATGAAAAATTAACGGCCTACCCCAAGGGACAGGAAACTGAGCTCTACGAGCGCAGATATGTTGAAAATCAAGAAGAATATAGAATTCACTTTGAGGATAATGATAAAACGCTACAGTTTTGGAAAAACATAACGCAACCTAAATCAGCTTTTATCAGACAAGTCGCTGTAAATAGTAGCGAAGGTACAAACCCCGTTTCAGCACCATACGACTGGTTATGCAGAGGGTGTGAGTTCATTATCACCAATGAACACCTTAAAAGTTACGCGGATGGTCCTTATGAACTAATCCCTGAATTTCCTGAACACAAAGAATACCTTATTCAATTTATCGATCAAATTGATGTGCCAATATCAAACATACAAATTGATATTGAATCAAATTCAATCACGAATAGTGCCACCTCAAAAACAACTAAAATGACGCTTACTCATCATACCGAGTTAGGCGAAGCAGATTTTGATTATGCTGAAGAATCAAGAGGCACTCAAGCATTGATCGATTTCTGGACCCCATTATTACTCCTTAAGGAAAAAATACTTTCTACACTGGTCATCGATGAACTTGATAGCAGCTTGCACCCCATGATTATTGCAGAGTTGGTTTCTCGGCACATTTCTAATAAAAAGCCTGCTCAACTAATTTTCACGATACACAATACGCACTTGATGGATACCAAATTGCTACGTCGTGACCAAATCTGGATTACCGAAAGAGACAGAAACGGAGCTACCCAACTTAGGTCAATTCATGACTTTAAAGGCCGTGAAAGTGAGGATATTGAGAAACGCTACTTTGAAGGAAGGTACCGTGGTTTGCCTTTCATTCGCAAGATATGATCTTAATATGGGAAGGAACGCTAATTCGCTCAAGCGAGGTTCGCCAAAGTACAAACCCCAACCCATGGTTCTGGTACTTTGCGAAGATGAAAAATCTAATGTGTGGTATCTGCGAGATGCCGCCAGGTCATTTCGCGTTCACATTCAAATAGAAATTACTCACTGCGGCTACACTGACCCTCTTGGAATTGTGAATACAGCCATTAAGCGCAAAAGCAAATATGAACGAGTTTTTTGTGTAGTGGATAGGGATACGCATAAAAATTTCGATGAAGCAGCAGATAAATCTGGAAAAGAATCTGAAATAGATTTTTTACCATCCTACCCTTGTTTTGAGTATTGGTATTTGCTTCATTACTCTGATTCTAGAAAACCCTACTCTATGAAAGGAAACAAATCCCCAGCAGACTGCCTCATAGCCGATTTGCGCAAATATAAAGGCATGGAGAAATATGACAAAGGATCAACAATCGATCTGTATCAGTTACTTCATCCTCAACTGAGTACTGCCCGGAAAAGATCACTTCGTATTCTCACTCAAGCCGTTCAGGACGGTGACCTCAACCCGAGTACTCGCATACACGAATTGTTTATTTTTTTTGAAAAACTCGCCCGTTTGACAGCCTAGTCCATATCCACCCCGTCCAACACTATGAAATCTACCCCCCGTTTCCCTTCCCCACACCCTGAAGGCGAACGCTTATCTAAGCGCATGACCGCCCTAGGCTTGGCCTCTCGTCGCGAGGCTGATGCTTGGATAGAAGCCGGTTGGGTGCGGGTAGATGGCCAGCTCGCCGTTCTCGGGCAACGAGTGGGCCCCCATGTACACATTGAAATTGACCCCGCCGCTCGCCAGCAACAAGCGCAGCGCGTCACCATACTCATCAACAAGCCCATAGGCTATGTCAGCGGCCAAGCTGAAGATGGCTATGAACCCGCCTCCGTGTTGGTTAAACCGGCGAATCACTGGCCTGAAGACCGGTGTGGGCTCAAGCTTCACCCCGGCCACCTCCGTGGCTTGGCTCCGGCTGGCCGGCTAGATATTGACTCGGTGGGGCTATTGGTACTCACCCAAGATGGGCGCATTGCCCGACAAATCATCGGCGAGAACTCAGATATTGAAAAAGAATACCTCGTTCGGGTCAGTTACCAAGGCCAAACTCAGCCCCAACATCAATTTCCAGCCAGTGCACTGGCGTTGCTACAGCACGGGCTGATACTGGATGGCCAGCGCCTCAAACCCGCCAAAGTCAGCTGGCAAAACGAAGACCAACTGCGCTTTGTATTACGTGAAGGCCGCAAGCGGCAAATTCGGCGCATGTGTGAGCAAGTGGACCTCAAGGTATTGGGGCTCAAGCGTGTCCGCATTGGTAGTGTGGTCTTAGGCAAACTCCCCCCCGGGCAGTGGCGGTTTTTGGGCCCTCATGAGCGTTTTGCATAAGCAGCCCGTGCCATTCGCCCCCCCCTGGATAGGCTTGGTGGGCCCCACTGCCAGTGGCAAATCCGCACTGGCATTGGCTTTGGCGGAGCAATGCTTATCCGTACCCGCTGAAATCATCAGCCTAGATTCTGCCTTGGTGTACCGGCACATGGATATCGGTACTGCCAAACCCACTGTGGCCGAACGTCAGCGCATACCGCATCATTTGATCGATATCCTAGAACCCACCCAAAGCTACTCAGCGGCCCAATTTGTCTGCGATGCCAAGCAGCTTATCCAGAAAATTCATGCACGAGGGGCCTTGCCTTTGGTGGTTGGCGGCACCATGCTATACCTAAAAGCCCTGATGCACGGCTTAGATGCCATGCCCAGTGCCGACCTAGCGGTACGCCAAGCCATTCAAGATGAAGCCCAACAGCAAGGTTGGCCGGCCATGCATGCGCAACTGGCGCTGGTTGACCCCGTCACTGCCTCACGGCTTGCGCCGCACGATGCGCAGCGCATATCTCGGGCGCTCGAAGTATGGCGCGCAACGGGCTTACCCTTGTCACAATATCATCAACAGCAAACACTTGGCAATGCCGCTGACGCCTATCCGCCACTGTGTTTAATCAGTTTAGAACCCCGCAACCGCGCTTGGCTACATCAGCGCATTGAGCAGCGCTTTGAGCAAATGCTGGAACAAGGATTTATAGAAGAAATGGAATGCTTGCGCAGCATGCCCGAGCTGCATACTGACTTGCCCTCGATGCGCTGTGTGGGATACCGTCAAGCCTGGGAGGCGATGGATGCCGGATTGACGGGCTTCGAACTCAAGCAGCACATTCTAGAAAAAGCCACTGCTGCCACACGTCAATTGGCCAAACGGCAGCTAACTTGGCTGCGCAGCATGCCGCAGCGCCATGTGATTGAATGCGACCTACCCTGGGATGCGAAGGTCACTGCCATTTCCCAGTACTTGAGTACACACATCACAACAGCGCACACGAAGCAGCCTGCCTTCAACGATTTAAGCAGCCACCAGAAAGTCCTTTGAAATACGGGCGCCAATATCATTGATACGGGCCAAAAACTGCGTTAGAAAGGCATGCAAGCCCCCATCTAAAATCTCATCAATCCGAGCAAATTGCAAATCACTGCTCAAGCGCCCCACTTTGCGGCAGGTTTCCTGACTTTGTGAATTGGCGACTAAATTTAAGTTGTTCACCACCTCGTGCATACAGGCCGCCAAGGAGCGCGGCATATCAGGGCGTAGTATCAAAAGTTCAGCTACCTTCTCAGGCAAAATCACACTGCTGTATACGCGCCGATAAATTTCAAATGCCGACAACGAGCGCAACAGCGCCGACCAATAGTAAAAATCCGTTTCCGTATGGGCATCGTTTGCTGGGGCACCTTTGTTGGCCCATTTAGGGGCTGCCATTTCATGGCCAGATCCATGAAACTTCACATCCAACAAACGTGCGGTGTTGTCACTTCGCTCTAAAAAAGTCCCTATACGAATAAAGCACAAAGCCTCATCTTGCAGCATCGTCCCCACCGCCACACCTCGGCATAAGTGTGAACGAAACTTCACCCACTCAAATACTGCACTGGGATCTCGCTCTAGCACTCCGCTCATGAGCATACGAGAAAACTCCAGCCAAGTTTGATTGGTGGTTTCCCACAACTCGGTTGTCAGCGCACCGCGTACCGCTCGCGCATTCTCGCGGGCAGCAGATAAACAAGCGGCAATCGATGATAGGTTAGCTGTGTCACGCACCATAAAGCGCATAACCTCAACGCCCTCAATTGCCGCATGTGACTTATGATATGCCTCATGCAACTCGGAAATACCCAATAAGGCATCCCAACCCTTTTGGACATGACCATCATGCTCTGGCATGAGCGATGTTTGGTATTGCACATCCAGCATACGAGCGGTGTTTTCAGCGCGCTCCATATAACGAGCCATCCAAAATAAATGATCAGCGGTGCGTGACAACATCTGTGATTCTCCTTTGCAAACCCACTCAAATGTCCGGTGCTTAAATTTCCAAAATCCAAGTATCTTTGGTGCCACCTCCTTGGCTGCTGTTCACAACCAAGGATCCTTCTTTTAGCGCTACACGCGTTAATCCACCAGGTACAATTTGTACATGTCGCCCCGATAACACAAAAGGACGTAAGTCAATGTGCCTAGGCGCCAACCCCGATTCGACAAAGGTTGGGCAAGTCGATAAGCTCAAGGTGGGCTGGGCTATGTAGTTCGCCGGATTCCCTTTTACTCGCTCAGCAAAGGCCGCCACTTCGGCCGCAGTTGAAGCCGGTCCAACCAACATCCCATAGCCGCCAGCACCGTGTACTTCCTTAACCACGAGCTCTTTCATGTGCGCCAGTACATAGGCCAAATCACCCGGCTCGCGACATCGCCAAGTAGGCACATTTTGCAAAATAGGCTTTTCACCCAAATAAAACTCAATCATCTGGGGTACATAAGCATAGATAGACTTATCATCCGCCACCCCTGTGCCGATGGCATTGCATAAGCTGACATTACCACGCCGGTAGGCTTGCAGCAAGCCCGAGCAACCCAAAGCAGAATCGGGTCGGAAGGCTTGTGGATCCAAAAAATCATCATCAATGCGACGATAAATCACGTCCACCCGTTTCGGGCCCTGTGTGGTGCGCATATACACAAAATCATCACGCACGAATAAATCTTGCCCCTCCACCAATTCAACGCCCATTTGCTGCGCCAGAAAAGCATGCTCAAAATACGCACTGTTGTACATCCCCGGCGTTAACACCACCACCGTAGGCTCATCCGATACACTGGGTGCCATGGCACGCAGGGTTTCCAGCAACATATCCGGATAATGCGCCACAGGGGCAACACGGTGCTGAGCAAATAAATCCGGGAACAATCGCATCATCATCTTGCGATTTTCCAGCATGTAACTCACGCCTGAAGGCACCCGCAAATTGTCTTCTAACACGTAATAAGTGGCCTGCTGCTGGCCATGTTCAGCACGCACAATATCCACACCCGCAATGTGCGCATAAATATCGCATGGCACCTGTACACCCACCATTTCCGGCCTAAACTGTGGGTTTTTCAGCACTTCTTCCATAGGCACCAAACCAGCTCGGATAATCTCTTGGCCGTGATAGACGTCCTTAATGAAGCGATTAAGAGCTGTCACACGCTGCACCAACCCTCGTTGTAACTGTACCCACTCGTGATGGGGAATAATGCGCGGCAATAAATCGAAAGGAATTAATCTTTCGGTACCGGCACCATCTTCATCTTTTGAACCATACACGGC
>JAUMCS010000067.1:0-43446 GCA_032122355.1 Burkholderiaceae bacterium | reverse complement strand
TACCCACGCGCCGAAAAATCATTTCCGCCTCATCTCGACGAGCCGCTATGCTCTCCAGTGACTGCTGCGCAAACCATTTTTGGTATTCAAGGTAATGTTGGCGCACACTACCATCGTAACGTGGCGTTAAGTACATTTCATCAAACGGGGTGCTCATGCTTATCTACTCCAATCCTAAACTATCATGCCACAGTTCAACGGTCACGGCGACCTGCACAGTATGGTTACCGCCTCCACGAATAACGCCTTTAATAGGCGTGACATCACCAAAATCACGCCCTACTGCCAATCTTACATGGGCCTGACTGGGCAATAGGTTATTGGTGGGATCTAAATCCACCCACAGGCCACCTCCATCGAGCAAGGGGCACCACACTTGTACCCAAGCATGTGAAGCGTCAGCCCCGATAAGTCGTGCTTGCCCGGGGGCTGGTTGAGTCAGTAAATACCCGCTAACATATCTCGCAGCCAAACCGTGCGCACGCATGGCTGCAATCAGAATATGGGCAAAATCTTGGCATACACCCTCGCGTTGTGTAAATACCTGACTCAGTGGTGTCTGTATTGAGGTGCTGAGTGAGCGATATCGAAAATCCGCATAAATCCTTTCCATCAATTCGATAGCGGCAGCCAACACCGGCTTTTGCGCATGGATAGACTGAGCCGCCCAAGCCTTGATCTCAGGCAACAAAGGCACGTAGTCTGATGCGCTTACAAAAGCCTGCGGCAAGATCCATGGCTGCGAAGCTCGGTAACGTAGAGCCTGCGCTACCAACGCACAACTCACGGTGTTTTCAACTGCGGGCCATGCCTCAGGCGCTAAAGCCACTTTACTGATAGTTTCTACGGTTAAATTTTGATGTAGGTGATAAAGGCTAAACCAACACACTATATTTTGAAATCGATCTCGTGCTCGACGTTCTAGCGTAGAGATGGGAGTGATGACATCCGGGATTGGATACGCAGGGGCATCGACTTTCCAAGCATACTCAAGAAGCTGCTGGCGGTCATCCATGATGGGTTCGAGCATAGCCATGTGATGTGCCTGCGACACTGGTTGCGCATAAACATAATGCGTTTGGTGCGTAATCCGCAAAAGTTCAAGCGAAGATAACGGCAAGCTAGACAACATGATCAGACTGATGAGTGGGCATAAAGTAATGCTGACCGATGACATTAGCAAGTTCAAAAGCTTCACAACTCAAATCTTGCAAGTGTTCCGCCAACTGCTGACTAGCCACCCCCTCACTTTGCTCCACCCATTGAGCTAAAGTATTTATACTGATGCCTACACCCACACGAGGCAATAACGCCAACAATGCCTCGCGGGCTACAAATCCCCCGGGTAAGCGGTGAATCTCCTGTCGCAGCGCGCCAATAACGCCAGCTATCGATCGCGGATTAGCCGCATCGAAAACCAACACATCAGCCAAGGACAATAAATCTTCCTGACGTTGATAGCGACTTCTGAATGTGATGGTGCTGTCAGTCAACTCTAGCAAGGTGTCAAAACCGGCTTCACTAGCGTATACCTGGGTTCCAAAAAATGGGCGCAAACATTGACATAGTGCTAAAAGCCTTTCCGATAAACGCCCCAGCGTTAGCAACCGCCAGCCATGATCCCGCGTCATGCGGTCGGACTGTGCCCCAGTGATAGAGCCCATCAGCATAGCGAGTTGATCAATCGCAATCCCCAGGGCCCGCCTTCGCGCAGACGTTGCTGGCTGTTGATGCAGCCGCTGTATGCGCTGTGCCCGAGCTACCGCCATACGAATTAAACGCCAATGGTCTAGCGATAAACGCTCTCGCAAATGCTGCGCTGCATTGGCCAACCCTGCCAAACTATAGCCAGGGCCTTGATTGCCCTGCTGGCCCTGCATATCAAACGCATATTGAAAAATAGCTTGCTCAAACCATTCGGGTTGCTGATGCAAGTGCGGTGTATTCCAAGGCACCAACCCCACTTGCACGCACAAATCAAAACAAGTATCAGCCAATACCTTTGACATCGGCGTAGCATGATCGATGCCACGTAAAGCCCAACGCAGCAAAGGCAGGGATTGCTCAATACGCTCGGTATAGCGCCCAATCCAGTACAAATTTTCAGCGGTCCGCGCCGCCACAGGCGTTTTGCGTCGAGGCAAATCAGCAGCACTAGGCCGCGTTGGTAACATTGAGAATGTATCGACAGAGCCTTGGGTCAGCACCCACATATCGGTACTGGCACCGCCTCGCTGCATGGATAACCCCTGCTGCGTATGCTCTGATGTGGTACGCACCATGCCGCCTGGCAATACACGCCACTGACCGCCCGCATCACTGATGGCATAAACCCGCATGATGGCGGGTTGTGAGGTCAGGCCTGTTGAGCGCCAAACCGGCGTGGTGCCCAGGGGCACCTTGGCTTGCGCCACGTAAGCATCAGGGTCATCCAATAAATACGGCTGTTGCAAAGCAAAATCATCATAGGCTTTGGAAGGCAAACCCTCTTGTGGAAAACTGCTGTGCAAAGTCAAATCAGCAGACCCACTCAATACAAAATCCAAGGCCGCCTGCTCTCCACACCACCAAGTATCGGTATGAGACAACAACAAATCCTCACTTAGCAAGGCTCTGGCCACCGCAGGCATAAAACCATTCATAGCGGGCGACTCCAACACACCCACTCCCAATGCATTGGTCATCGCCAAATGCCCTGCCCTCAATACCTGCAATAGCCCGGGCACACCCAGTTGCGACTGTGGCTTGAGCTCAAGGGGGTCCGTCCAGTCTTCATCCACACGACGAAAAATGCCGTGTATCGGCTCTAAACCATTCAAGGTTTTAAGATACAGGCGCTCATGCCGCATGGTTAAGTCAGCCCCCTCCACCAAAGGCAGGCCCAAATACCGCGCCAAATAGGCCTGCTCAAAATAAGTCTCGTTATAAGGTCCAGGAGTCCACAGCACCATACGCGGTGTCTCTATGCCATCCAGTCGCATAGCAACTGCTCGTGCAGACTCTTCCAGTGTTTGTAACATTTGCCGATAAGTTGAAGCAATATGCTGCACATTCAGAGCATGATATGCACTGGGGAATTGGCGTGAAATGAGCAAACGATTGTGTAAGACATACCCCAGGCCCGAAGGCGATTGCGTACGCTGAGCAAGCACACACCATTGTCCTTGCGTGTTGCGAATCACATCAAAAGCCACCACATGTAACCATAAACCCAGTTCCGGTTGAAATCCTTGTAAGCTCGGCATATAGCCCGGATGCCTCTCCAGCAAAGCCCCAGGAACCAAGCCTTCCTGAAGCAAACGCTGTGGGCCATAAAAATCCGCCAACATTCGCTGCAACAAGGTGGCACGCTGAATCACGCCAGCCTCTAGCTCAGCCCACTGTTGAGCATGAATCAAGGCGGGCAATACCTCTAGCGACCAAGGCCGAACGGCCAAATGCCCTTCGCTATAGACGTTGTGGGTAATACCATCACGCAAAATATGGTGATCCACAGCCCGCTTGCGCTCATCCAACGAAGGGCCGGTCATGCCCTCTAATGACCAAAATCGTTGCCAAACCGCACGCTCAGCCTGGCTCATGCTCATACCCTCGGCAACGTTGGCATTGAACATCAGCGTCAGCCCCCTTATGACTGAAGGCGCAAATCCAGCGTCAGCGGCAACTCCCAACTGCGCACCGCGGGCTGTAACACGATAGACCCCGGGGTATGCCCCAACGATTCAAAACGGGCCAATCGACGTGCCTCGGCCTCGTAGGCATTCACCGGAAATGTGGCGTAATTGCGCCCACCCGGGTGGGCCACATGATAGCGGCAACCGCCTACCGAGCGCTGCGCCCAAGTATCCACAATATCAAAGGTCAAAGGCGCATGCACACCGATAGTCGGATGCAGTGCTGCAGGGGGATTCCAGGCGCGATAGCGTACCCCCGCGGCGTATTCCCCTTGGCGGCCTGTGGGATGCAGCGGCAGAGCCCGACCATTCACCGTCACTTGATAGCGATTGATATTCAGGCCTTGTACATGCACCTCCAGCCGCTCTAGCGATGAATCCACATACCGCACCGTTCCACCAATGGCACCCTCCTCGCCCATCACGTGCCAGGGCTCTAATGCAGCACGCAGGCCCACCTCGATACCCACACTGCTAAATTGCCCCAGGCGGGGAAAACGGAACTCTTGATGTGGGGCAAACCAAGCCGGATCAAAAGCATAGCCCACCTGACGCAAATCGGCCAACACATCGTCAAAATCCATCTGCACAAACGTCGGCAACAAAAACCGATCATGCAAAGTGGTACCCCAACGCGTCAAACGCGTGGCTCCTTTAGCCCCATAAGGCTGCCGCCAGAACCAAGAAACCAACGCCCTTAACAGCAATTGCTGCACCAAGCTCATGCGTGCATGTGGGGGCATTTCAAATGCTCGCAATTCGAGCAACCCCAAACGCCCCGTGACACTATCGGGTGAATAAAGTTTATCGATACAAAACTCGCTGCGATGCGTATTGCCCGTAGCGTCAATCAAGAGATTTCGTAAGGCCCGATCCACCAACCATGGCGGAGTATGGCCGTACTGAGCCATTTGCCGCTCGAGCTCTGCGAGGCCAATTTCCAACTCATACACTTGGTCGTGGCGTGCTTCATCTATGCGCGGCGCCTGACTGGTAGGGCCTATGAAAGAGCCACTGAACAAATACGATAAGCTCGGATGATTATGCCAATACGCGAGCAAACTGGCCAATAAATCAGGTCGTCGCAAGAACGGGCTATCGCTGGGGGTTGCCCCTCCTAACACAAAGTGATTTCCTCCGCCCGTTCCTGTATGACGGCCATCCAGCATGAATTTTTCTGCGCTCAAACGGCTGTGGTGGGCGGCCTCGTATAAAAACTCGGTGCGCTCGACCAGTTCAGTCCAATCCGATGAGGGATGAATATTCACCTCAATCACACCCGGATCCGGCGTCACTTGCAACACCTTCAAACGCGGATCACGTGGGGGCGGATACCCCTCCAAAACAATTTTCACCCCCAACTCTTGGGCTGTGGCCTCTACGGCTGCGAGCAATTGCAAGTAGGCTTCCAAAGAGCTCAAGGGTGGCATAAAAACATACATCACCCCGGGCTGCCGAGTCGGGTTGCCATGGGCTGAATCTGCGGCTGAACCACTAGCCCGCTGCGGATCGCGCACCTCGACACACAAGGCCGTGCGAACAATGTGCGCCGCCGATGTATGCTTGACGGGATAAGTGGCACTCTCTGCGGCTAAGCCCTGAGCCGCCACTTGGGGGTATGCGCTTGGGGGATATTGACGACGCAAGGCCGCCGCTGACGGCAGATCTGCCCGAGCACTCATGGGGTCTACCTCAATCAGCTCGCCTCTTTGACCAACAGCCGCCCATGGCAAAGAATCCAGCGGCAAACGATAACCCATAGGAGAATCACCTGGCACCAAATATAAACGCTCATCACGCATGAACCAAGGCCCCGTGCGCCAAGGCTGGGGCGCAACTCCATCATCATAGGCCAGGGGCAGCAAATACCCCACCACAGACGACAGCCCCTGGCTGAACACACGGCGTAAGCGAGCACGCTCTAATTCATCATCCAATCGCGACTCAAACGGGTCCACATTCACCGGCAAGCGACGCTCGCGCCACAAGTAATACCAAGTATCTTCATAGCCCTCTTGAATATATTGCAACGGCAAGCCCAACCGGCGTGTCAAGGCCTGAATAAAAACCTGCGCATCCTCGGCGGTGTATAGCTGAGGTTGACGCTCGTCAGCAAATAAGGCACGATTTTGCCAGCAGGGCTGGCCATCCGTGCGCCAAAAAATTGAAAGAGCCCAGCGCGGTAATTGCTCACCCGGGTACCACTTGCCTTGCCCAAAGTGCAAAAAACCACCCTGCCCATAACGCACCATTAAGCGCTGGGTTAGGTCAGTTGCCAAACCGCGTTTGGTTGGCCCTAAAGCATCGGTATTCCATTCTGGCGCATCACGATCGTTGACTGCGACAAAAGTGGGTTCGCCCCCCATCGTCAATCGCACATCTTGGGCTTGTAAATCCGCATCCACCTGCAAGCCCAGCGCTTGCACTTGCGCCCATTGCGCCTCGGTGTAGGGTGCTGTGGTGCGGGGGCTTTCATAAATCCGGCTGACTTGCATATGGTGCTCAAACTGCACCTCACACTCGTCTACCGCTCCGCTGATGGGGGCAGCCGAAGAAGGCTCGGGCGTACAAGCCACCGGAATATGACCCTCACCCGCCAACAAGCCCGATGTGGGGTCTAGGCCGATCCAACCTGCTCCGGGCAAATACACCTCGCACCAAGCATGCAAATCGGTGAAGTCTGTTTCGCTGCCACTGGGGCCATCAAGCGCCTTGACATCGGGGCGCAACTGAATCAAATAGCCCGAAACAAACCGAGCCGCCAAGCCCATATGCCGCAATAGCTGTACCAATAACCAAGCACTATCGCGGCATGAACCACTGCGCAGCTGTAATGTAGTTTCTGGGCTTTGTACACCGGGCTCCAGACGAATCACATAACGAATATCCTGCTGCAGCTGACAATTCAACTCCACCAGTTGATCGATTGTGGCGATGGCTTGAGTGCCTTTTCTAGCCGCCACAACCGCCAACCGATACTGATGAAAGGCCTCCCCCAGATCAGGCTGGGCTAGAAGCGTCAAATACGGTTGCAATTCTTGCTGTAGTTCCGGCTCATAGGCAAAGGGCCAGTTCTGAGCATAGGGCTCGAGGAAAAAATCAAATGGGTTGTAGGTCGCCATTTCGGCCACCAAATCAACCGTCACCTTAAAATGCGGTGTTTTATCCGGAAACACCAACCGAGCCATGTAGTTGGAATAGGGGTCTTGCTGCCAGTTGATAAAGTGGTTTTCCGGCTCTACCCGCAATGAGTAACTGATGATGCGTGTGCGCGTATGTGGTGCAGGACGCAAGCGCACCACTTGCGGAGATAGGTTGACCAGGCGATCATACCGGTACTCGGTAACGTGATTGAGTGCAACATGAATAGCCAAAATACCACCTCCAAAGTTGACGTACTATTGCAAGACTTCAACTCAAGATGATAACTCAAACAATCAATTGCCCAGAATGGCTTACCTTACGGAGTGGCTCAAATCGTTCAGAAGCCGCTTTTAGTGGATGATCGCAAACCACCTCGCTCCACTGCGGATCATCAATGCTCTCAAACACATCGCGTAAACGCTGCCCCCAGGTGTTGCGTATCATCGAAAAATAGGGGTTTTGATCATCGATACACACATAGTTGTCACACGCCAGCGCCCCTTCTTGATACACCAATAAATCCAAGGGTAAACCTACTGATAAATTGGATTTCAAGGTCGAATCCATGGATACCAAAGCGCATTTAGCCGCTTCATCCAGCGGGGTTTCGGGTCGAATGACGCGATCCAGAATGGGTTTGCCATATTTGCTTTCACCGATTTGAAAGAACGCCGCCTCACGCGTGGCTTCAATAAAGTTGCCTGGCGAATACACCTGAAACAAGCGCATGGGCTCACCCTTGATTTGCCCCCCAAATAAAAAGCTGGCGTTAAAATCCAGGCCAGCAGCCTTGAGTGCTGGGCCATCTTGTTCATACACTCGCCTGACTGCACTGCCCAGCACCCGAGTGGCATCAAACATACTGGTGGCATTCCAAATCGTCAGGGGCTCCGCATCGCCTTGATCGAGTTTTTCCACTTGCAAAATCTCGCGCACCGATTGACTGATGGATAAATTTCCTGCGGACAACAACACCATAAAACGATCACCGGGCTTTTCATAAATCATCATTTTTCGGCAGGTGCTGATTTGATCCACACCCGCATTGGTGCGACTATCCGATAAAAAAACAAGGCCTGCATTCAGGCGTATGGCAACACAATAAGTCATGGTAAATTTGAAAGTTTAAACAAAGTGCTATTTTGCCACCTTGAATTTAAATCACGACAAAGCAGATGCGTGGCAATTATTAAAAACTAACTTTGCACCCGGCAAAAGTCACTCCACACATCTTTCAGCGCTCCCTGAAACGCATTCGCATACCGCTCCATATCCCACGCGGGTGAAGATAAAAGCTGCTTACGCATCCCTTGTTTCAGCCTGAGTAGCGCCTCACGATCTTGGGCCTTTGCCACCGCTATTTTGATATAGTCATCATCGCTGGCGGCAACCCAATCGGGTAAACCAGCAGCCTGCATAAAACTAGCCCCCATTCGAGAAACAAAGTTCTCGCCAGCCTTCACCACAACCGGCACCCCCATCCACATCGCTTGCAAGGTGGTAGTGCCACCATTGTACGGAACGGTATCTAGGGCAATATCCACATCGGCATACTCCGCCATCATATCGGTTAGCCCAACAGGCCCCCTAAAAATCAAACGCGAGCTATCAATACCCTCAGCTAAAAACCGCTTTTGAAACTGGCTGATAGCCATAGGGTCTTTAAAACTCGGTGCCTTTAGTAGCATTTGAGAATTCGGTACCGCTTTCAGCACACGAGTCCACACTGCCACAGTGTGGGGAGTAATTTTTGCCACATTGTTGAAGGAACCAAAAGTCAAAGGGCGTTTTGCATGAGCTTCGGTGTACTGTGGATAGGGATACTCCGCCTCGGGTGAAAAGCAAAAAACCGTATCCGGGAGCCGATATACACGCTCAGAGAATAAATGGTCACTGCCCTGAGGCGCCACCACATGATCGGCTAGTATCCAATCAATATTAGGCACTCCGGTTGAACCTGGATAGCCCAAGAAAGTCACCTGAACGGGCGCAGCTCGCTGAGCGAACAGCGTCATTCGGTGCATACTGGTATGGCCTGCAAGGTCCATCAACACATCAATACGATCGGCTTCGATTCGAGCTTTAAGCTGTGAATCTGACCAGGTCGTGCACTCCACCCATTGCTGAACCCGAGATTGCGCTAGGCGCGTTTGGTCATCGTAAGAAACGCCCGTGAAATAAATCGTCAGATCGATCTGTTCCAGATTTAAACGCGATAAAACGGGCTGCATAAATATATTCACAGGGTGCTGATGGTGAAAATCTGCCGTCACGAACCCCACCTTAATCTTGCGATCAACCGTGCGATCATTGTGGAAACTGTCGTGGCTACGCGCACCTTGCCCCAATGGCTCAAATAACTCGCGGTGCAAATCGGCCACTTCAGAAGCCGATAACTTATCGCTATACAGCGCGCTCATAGCCGCACTTGAGCACATCCGCGAGCGCGGCCCCTCTTTTCGCGCCAAGGCCAAATACAAATCCAGCGCCTGATCGACATCGCCAGCACGCCCTGCCATGGCCGCACGCATACTGGCTGCACCCGGCTGGGGTGCTATTTGCTCGGCTCGCTCTAGCGTTGCCAAAGCATTGTCCATCTGCCAACATTCGCCATACAAATGCGCGAGATTCCATAAAGCAGTGGGGCTTTCAGGATGAAGCTCCACTGCGCGCTGAGAAATAACCAGCGCCTCTTGCCAAAGATTGTTGCGAAAAGAGGTTTCCGTTAGCCGCGCAAGCACAGGTTCCGACTTAGCCAACGAGGCACGCTCGAATGCACGGTGCGCTTCATTCTGCAACCCCATGCGTATAAAAACCTCCCCAAGGTCTATGTGCATGGAGGCAACGGTATCTTCTTGCACAGCCTGCTGCCCTGCCGCCAACAACGCTTGACGCATGGCTTCCAGGGCCCTGGGGGCATCCCCTCGATCTAGGCGAAACCGCGCCACTTTCCAATGCACGGTAGCTGCCGTAACCCGACCTTCTTGGCTTGTTTCTGCCGAATCTGGAGTTACTGATGGCAGTTGACGTGAGACCACAGCATCTAATGCCTGATGATAAACAATCGCCGCCTCATGCCATTGTCCAGCTTCTTCAAAAGCACGAACCAAACTCACCAGCACCTCCCAGCGGCCAGGTGCGACAGCTGCAGCTCGGCCATAGCACTCGAGCATCTTTTGGCTATGACCCAAAGATCTTGAGACATTGCCCCACTCTAGCCATGCGCTAAAATTCTTGGGGTCTAATTGCACCACATCGGCATAATGCTTAGCCGCCAGCTCAAGCTCGCCCAAGCGTTGGGCGCAGCGTGCGGACAAAAGATGGGCTATCGCCAGCTTAGGGTCTAAGCCAAGAGCTTGTTCCACGCTTTCCTGCGCAGCACTCCAATCACCCTTTTCAAACAAAGCATTAGCTAGGTTGAAATGTACCTCCGCTGGCGCACCCTGCACCGCCGCCGCTCGCTGATATTGCGCAATGGCGGTCGCCAAGTCACCTTTCTTGCGAAGCTGCATGGCACGTTCCACCAAGCTCGAAACCAAGGAAAGGTCATGCATTTCTGGATGAACGGTCGATGCTGTAACAACTTCGCTTTGCCTTGTTTTCATATCAAAACTGCTAAGGTTAGACTTTCAACCGGCCTCAATCCGAAACACCCCCACACTGGCACGCCAATTGGCCAACCAGTGCACAGGGCGACCTTGGTGTAAGCCCATGCGTTGGGTGATGCGCAGGCCGTTTTTTTCGGCCAGATGCTGGAAATCAGCGCAGGTGGTTACCCTGATATTGGGTGTGTTGTACCACTCATAGGGCAAAGCTTTGGTAACAGGCATACGCCCTTTGAGCACCGATAAGCGGTTCGCCCAGTGGGCAAAATTGGGAAAACTCACAATACCCATGCGGCCTACGCGGGCCGTTTCACGCAACATCACTTCGGTATTGCGCAAATGTTGCAGGGTTTGCAACTGTAACACCACATCAAAACTTTGATCTTCAAAAATGGATAAACCTTCTTCCAAATTCAGCTGCAGCACATCTACCCCACGTGCCGCACAAGCCTCTATATTGGCTGAATTGATTTCAACGCCATAGCCACTACATCCCTTGTTTTGCATCAAGTATTGCAATAATTCACCGGAACCACAACCCAAATCCAGCACACGCGAGCCTTCAGGTACCCAATTGGCGATATGAGCCCAATCCATTGTTTCGGTCATACGCCCACCTCTTGTGCAATTTGTGCAAAGCGCACACGCATCAGCCCATGATAGCGCGCATCATCCAGCAAAAAGGCATCATGGCCATGGGGTGCGTCTATCTCGGCATAACTCACTCGGGCTTGATTGTCGAGCAGCGCTTTCACAATCTCACGCGAACGCGCCGGTGCAAAACGCCAATCGGTGGTAAAGCTCACCACCAAAAACTGCACACTTTTGGCCACCGCAAACGTGGCCGACAATTGCCCATCGTACTCCGCCGCCGGATCAAAATAATCCAACGCGCGGGTGATCAGCAAGTAAGTATTAGCATCAAAGTACTCACTGAACTTATCGCCCTGATAGCGCAAGTAACTTTCAATTTGAAATTCGATGTCCTGAGTGGAGTAACTCAAAGTGGCATTTTTTAACTCACGGCCAAACTTCGCTTCCATCGAATCATCCGATAGGTAAGTGATGTGGCCAATCATCCGCGCCACGCGCAAACCGCGTTTGGGCACCACCCCAAAGGCATAGTAATGGCCTTGATGAAAATCAGGGTCGGTGGTTATGGCTCGGCGGGCCACTTCATTGAAAGCAATATTTTGCGCCGATAGCTTGGGGGCTGTAGCCACCGCAATACAGTGCCGCACCCTTTGTGGGTAGCGCAAACTCCAACTCAAAGCCTGCATACCGCCCAAGCTTCCGCCCAGCACCGCCGCCAACTGCCCAATGCCCAAGCGATCGAGCAACCGTGCTTGCGCATCCACCCAATCCTCTACGGTAATCACTGGAAAATCAGCACCCCAGGGCTGGTGGGTAGCAGGATTGGTGTGCGTGGGGCCCGTTGAGCCAAAGCATGAGCCTAAATTATTGACACCGATCACAAAAAAACGATGGGTATCCAATGGCTTGCCAGGCCCCACCATATTGTCCCACCAACCCAATTGCTCTGGCGCATCGGCATACACGCCAGCCACATGGTGACTGGCATTCAGGGCATGGCAGACCAAAACCGCATTGTTGCGTTGCGCATTGAGCTCACCGTAAGTTTCATACACCAGAACGTAGTTAGCCAAAACCGAACCCGAGCGCAAGGGCAATGGTTCGGAAAATGTCATTTGTTGAGCAACAACCACGACCCCCTGCATCACAAGCACCTCAAACTGCGGGCGGCTGCGTAGCGGTAAAGCTTGGGCGGCTCATGAGTTTTTGGTGATAACTCACCAAATGAGGATAAGTTTCCCGCCAAGCAATATCCGGAAAGCGAAAATCCAAATAGCCCAATACACAGCCCACAGCAACATCTGCCAGACCAAAATGGTTGCCATAACACCAATTTTTGCTCGTTAAGCCCGAGCTCAGGGCCTTCAGCCCCGAATCGACCTTGCTCATTTGCCGCTCAATCCAAGCCGCACTGCGTTGTTCAGGTGTGCGCTGCTCCCAGGTGTTTTCTAGGCGTATGGCCACCAAAGCGTCTAGTATGCCATCGCACAAAGCCTGCCAAGTCAGCACTTCTGCGCGCTCTCGACCAAGAGAAGGAATCAACTTACCCACAGGGCTAAGGGTATCCAGATACTCCACGATCACGCGAGAATCAAAAACCGCTTCGCCACCTTCCATGACCAAGCAAGGCACTTTGCCTAGTGGATTAAACTGTAAAATATCGTTGCTGGCCCAAACATCTTGCAAAATCCATTCGTAGTCCAGCTTTTTTTCAGCCAGCATCACTCTAACCTTACGAACATAGGGGCTTGTGAGAGATCCAATTAATTTCATGATGCTGATTTTAACCAATGGCTGATGAATTGCTAATATACCTACAATCTCTTTTCCTAATTCCAAACCAAGAACATGAATGCCTCTTTTTTAACATCCCTGTGCCCTTTAGATGGTCGCTACGCACCCAAATTACAAGGCTTACGCCCATTGTTATCCGAACTGGGGCTCATGCACCGGCGTGTGCAAGTCGAGGTGGAGTGGTTAATTGCACTGAGCGATGCTGGCTTTGATGAATTCAAACCCCTCTCAACAACCAACCGCGCCCTGTTGCGCCAATGGGTGCAAGATTTTTCCGAAGCCGATGCACAAGCCATTAAAGACATCGAAAAAACCACCAATCACGATGTCAAGGCCGTAGAGTACTGGCTTAAAAATCGTTTTGCGGCCCACCCCGAACTCCATGCTGCCAGCGAATTTGTGCATTTCGCCTGCACCAGCGAAGACATTAACAACACCAGCCATGCACTGATGCTTCAAGCCGCTCGGCAAGAAGTGGTTCTGCCCAGCATCCAGCACATCATCGATCAGCTCACACAGATGGCACATCAATTGGCGGGTGTTGCTATGCTCAGCCGCACCCATGGCCAAACCGCCAGCCCTACCACGGTGGGTAAAGAATTGGCCAATGTGGTAGCCCGTTTACGTAAAGCCCACGCCACCATTGCAAAAGTGGCTCTGCCTGCCAAAATGAATGGCGCTGTGGGCAACTACAACGCCCACCTCGCTGCATGGCCTGAATTTGATTGGGAAGCATTTGCCAAAGCCGTAGTAGAAAAGCAACTGCACTTGAGCTTCAACCCCTACACCATTCAAATTGAACCGCACGACGGCATGGCAGAACTGTTTGATGCCGTTACCCGCTGCAACACCATCTTGATTGATTTTGCGCGTGATGTGTGGGGCTATATTTCTTTGGGCTATTTCAAACAAAAAACCAAGGAAGGCGAAATTGGCAGCAGCACGATGCCGCACAAGGTCAACCCCATTGATTTTGAAAATGCCGAAGGCAATCTGGGTATGGCCAATGCGCTGCTCAGCCACTTATCTCAAAAATTACCCATAAGCCGCTGGCAGCGCGACCTCACCGACTCTACGGTGTTGCGCAACATGGGGGTGGCTTTAGGTTATGGTGTATTAGCCTACGACAGCCTGGCCAAAGGCTTGTCCAAATTAGAAATCAACCCCGCTGCACTTACGGCTGACCTAGACCAAGCCTGGGAGGTTCTGGCCGAGCCCATTCAAACCGTGATGCGCCGCTACGGCCTGCCCAACCCCTACGAACAACTCAAAGCCCTAACCCGCGGCAAAACCATCACGGCGCATGATATCGCGGCTTTTATTGACACCCTGGCCTTGCCCGAGGCTGAAAAAACCCGCCTCAAGCAACTCACCCCAGCCAACTACGTGGGCGCAGCGACTCGGCTCGCTCGCGCTATTTAAGGGTACGCACCATGGGTTTTGTCCATGCCTTGAAAACTGCCACTGCGCAAAACCACTCGATGTTGTGCGTGGGCCTCGACCCCGACCCCGCCCGCTTTCCAGCACCCTGGCAGCACGACCCCCGTCGCATATTCGAGTTTTGTGCGCGTATCGTAGATGCCACTCATGATTTGGTTTGCGCATTCAAACCCCAAATCGCTTACTTTGCGGCGCACCGAGCCGAAGATCAACTAGAGCAACTCATTGCCTACATTCATCAGGTCGCCCCGGCAGTGCCCGTCATCCTCGATGCCAAGCGTGGCGACATTGGCCCCACAGCAACCCAATACGCACGTGAGGCCTTTGAACGCTATCAAGCCGATGCCGTCACGCTATCGCCATACATGGGTTTTGATTCTATTGAACCCTACATGGCCTATCCCGACAAAGGCCTCATAGTGTTGTGCCGAACCTCGAATGCAGGCGGCTCTGATTTACAAGCGCAAATCTTACAAGGCCGTGCCAACAAAGCCAGCGAGCCTTTATTCGAATATGTGGCCCGCCTCGCAGCAGGCCCTTGGAATAGCCAAGGTCAACTCGGGTTGGTGGTGGGTGCAACATTCCCAGCCGAATTAGCGCGTATTCGTGAGATTGCCCCGAGCTTGCCCCTTCTCGTCCCTGGTGTAGGGGCGCAAGGCGGTGATGCCGATGCGGTCATGCAAGCCGCTTTTTCTGGCAAGCCTACCACTGCCTATGGGCCTTTAGTGGTGAATTCTTCTCGCGCCATTTTGTATGCAGGCTCCGGCCCTGACTTTGCCGTTGCCGCACGCCAGGCCGCCTTGGCTACATGCACGCAACTGGCGCAAAGCCAAGCGACCATTTCGCCTGTAAGATAGGCTCTGCCTATGAACATCAAGCCCACACCCTCAGCTGCCGCTTCAACCTGGCACATTGCGATTGTGGGTGCAGGGCCCGTGGGCTTATCATTGGCCCTGCTGCTGGCGCGCCGTTGCCCCACGCTGCAGATCACTGTGATGGATGCCCGCCCATGGGATCATGATGTCAGCACCGATGCGCGTACTTTGGCGCTATCGCTGGGTAGTATTCAAACGCTGCAATCCCTGGGTGTGTGGGACCACTGCGTACAAAATCACCGTACACAAGCCATCACCCATATTCATGTTTCACAAGCCCACCCAGGCCATGCCAACCAACGCGCACAGCCATCGGCAGCAGTGCATATCCATGCATCCGATGTAGGCACACCACAGCTCGGCGCCGTGATCAAATACGGCCAATTGGTTCAGGCACTACAGCAAGCATGGGCCATACAGCAAGCATGCGAACCGCATCGATTGCACAACGCCTATGGGTCTGCAGTGAAGGCTATTACAAGCTCAACAGAAGGCATACACCCGCGTGCGGTGATTGAAAGTGAGCACCACACGGCGGCATTTGATTTGGCGGTGGTGGCCGAAGGGGGCGTATTTCAAATGCAACCCACCCACACGATAGCAACACCCCAAAAAAGCACGCTCCTCAACCACAGTTACCAGCAAACGGCCTGGGTGGGTACCGTGACCCTTACCGGGCTGGCACCGGGCCTGGCCATTGAGCGATTCACCCCCGAAGGTCCCTTAGCCTTGCTGCCATTGCCCCCCAGCCCAACCCCAGCCGATGCATCCCAGGCCTCTCTGGTTTGGTGCGTCAACTCCGCTCGCGACACCATTCCTGCTTTCACAGACTCACAGCGCATAGAAGCCATCAATGCTTTGTTGCCCGAAGCAGCGGGCCGCGTGCAGGCCATCAGCCCGCTCAAGTCCTTTGCCTTAGGCCTGAAAGTGGCCCCTAGGCTCGTAGAGTCGGGGTGTATCGTGCGCCTAGGCAATGCGGCACAAACCTTGCACCCCGTTGCTGGGCAGGGCTTGAATTTAGGCTTGCGTGATGTCCAATGCTTAGTGCATCAATTGCGGCTAGCTACGCAACGCTCCTACACCCTGCAAAAAACACTTTGCCAATTTCAGCGTCAGCGTGAACCGGATCGTTGGGGCTTGATTGCGGTGACCGATTTTCTAGCCCGAAACTTCACTTGGCCCCTACCCGGCATCAGCCTGCTGCAAGGCATGGCCTTTGATGCGCTTGAACGCACCCCACCACTCAAACAATGGCTGGCGCGCAAGTTCATGTGGGGCTTTCGCTAGGCTTTACTGGTGCCTTACCGGCGGCCCGCTGGAGGTACAACATTCTTTGGATTTGGGGCGGTATTGGAAGTTATGGGCTTGGCGGGCTTAGCCGCAGGTTTAGCCTCATCACGCCCGATTTCTTCGACCTGCGGATCATCCCATGAACCGGTGATATGAAACTCACGGGTATTGGCCTCAGCCAACGGTTTACGCAAAAACACCTGCGCCAGAAATGAGCCCAGGCCGAGCATGGGATTGATCGTGGCATATGCGAGTGATGCGGTACCGGCATTAATTTCAGGAACCACTACCACACGGATATCTTGCGTCTCATGGTTGATATCGGCCCTACCCTCTAATAGTGCCGCAGCCTGTACGCTACGCATGCGTAGGTTGTTGGTGCTGGCCACACCATTTTCCAGTTGAATATCGCCGCTGATATTATCAAAAGCGAATCCTTCTAGAAATACGTCCCTAAAATCCAATATCAATCTTCGGGGGAGTGATTGCAAGCTCAAAATCCCCAGCAATCTGCCGGCCCCCGCATCTAATTTTAGGAACTGCCCCGACTCCACTTCCATAAGCATTTGCCCATCCAAACCCTTAATCTGGAAGCCCATGGGTGAACCCGGCCATGAAAGCATGCCTTGCAAATGCCCGCGCCCACGCTTGATAACCGCACCCATGCCCAGAGCTTGTACCAGTTCACCCGCATTTTTCACATCAAGCCGAAAATCCAATTCGGTTTTTGAATTGTTCTGGGCCTGCTGAGGCATCCAACGCCCCGTGGCATCAAGTCGGGCATGCCCATTATTGAGGGTTAATTTATTCAACTGCCAAATCGACTGGCCGTTTTTGGGGGAAGTCTTTTGATAGGCAGCCTCTAACTCTAAACGTCCCAGCTTCTTACCGGCCATTTCAAAATCATCCACACTGATGTCTAGCGCGGGCATCTCATCATCCATGTCAACTTGAGGCTCAGGGATAGCGGGCGTTTCTGATCGCGGCAAATACAAAGTCGCCAACTGCGCCGTTAACTTATCCGGCTTGCCCGCCACAGAGGCGCGCCATTGCGCCTGCCCCTTAAACTGCTGCGCTTGTCCGCGTACGTCCCAGCCTGCGGCCTTACGCTCTAGGGTCAGGTCTACCTGATCAAATAAGCGACCCGCCACATTCAATTGCTTGACTTGCATCGCAGTTTGCGCAGGTATCCATTCATTCATCCCATTGAGCGATTGAGAGCCCCCGCGCGCTTGCGAAGCACCCTGGGCTGACCATACTTGGCGCCATGCATCTAAATCCAGTTGACGCAACTGGATTTTTGCCACAGGCGGATATGCCATGTCATGCGGTAATGCCGCTGCCGCTTCTGCGGAGTCAGGATCGGCTATATGCACTCCTCCTTTGACCACGGTGGTCTGCCCGCCCTGGGCAGCCAGCTCATACTGTGCGTGCAACACCGACCCCCAGTGCACTTGCAACGCACTCAAATGCGCCCCATTGGCAGCTGCGGATTGCGGTACCCATTGCACGAGTAGGGGCCGAGCTTGCGTGGCTTCCTTGGCAAAAGGCGCTGGCAGCCGAACGGCCATCCCCACCATGGAGCTACTCCAACTGATTTGGGGCCGCCCCTGTGGGAATTGCAATTGCAGCCGGTAGGGCATTTCTCCTTGCCCGAATCGAGCCAAAGAAGCTCCGACCCCTTTCCATTGTGTTTGCAGATAGTCACTTTTAATCCTGCCCTGCATTTGTATGCCTTGCCGGTTCATGGATCCCCCATCCATGCTGAATTCTCCGCCCAAGGCCTGCCCCTTCATGCCCAACACCTGAAATCCCTGGTTAGAAAAGTTCACGCGGCCGCGTGTTTGCGTCAGCTCGGGCAGGTCGGGTTGAATACGAAAATCATTCCCCAAAAATTGCACAAACCCATTCCACTGAGCCGCTGTCGGCTTTAAGATGGGTAAATCCAATTGCATTTCCAGCTGGGTCGCCCCCGTCAAACTCGATTGGGCGAATGTTCCGCCCAACTCATCATCAATAGGGCTATTTTGTACATAGCCCATTAGTGACTGCCCAGGCCCTCGCGCTTGGATATTGAGCTTTAGTTGTGGTCGATCCAGACTGAACTGCACACGCCCCTCAGGCACCGTCACGGCATGGCCAGCGATATTTCCCTTCAATCGAATCAAACTCAGTTGATCATTAAGAAACCGCAAACGCCCATCGATTTGTTGGGCTAGGGGCCATGTTTTTCGATCGCCTTCAGCAGCCGGCACATAAGCCATTTCAACCTGACTGAGGTTGGCATCCACCTGAAACAGCCCCCGCCCGGCAGGGGTTGAAGCGCCAAAGGGAAACGCCCATAAATCCCCCTGCACTTTAAAATCTGCTTGCGTAACGGTGCCTTTGCGCAATGCCGCAGCCACATAGTCGCGTGCTGCAACGGGCACATCCAATGGCAAATACCTTGCAATAGCTTGAACTCGCGCTTGTTGTAATTTCCCGGTCAAGTTCAAAACCCCTGGAAAACGCCCGCCCAAACCCAGCCCCTGGCCAGTGCCCGTTTGCCAAGTCGCACTGAGTTGGCCTTTAAAATCATCAGTTCGTATATTCAACCGAGGCACGTTCACCACAATTTTAGGCAATGTTCCGGCCCCTGTTTTTTTCTGCGCAGCCAATCCAGCTGGCTGAATTCGCCACTCCACTTGCGTATCCAAATCCTGTACAGAAACAGAAGGCGCGTCAAAGACACCCGGAAAGTGCATCGCTCCATCTTTAATGCGAATTTGGGCCGTACCCCCTTCGTGCGTCGCCTTAAAGTCAATATCGGCGTTGTTAAACCCGGGCCGCCCCCACTCGGGCATCGGCGGTACCGGTCCGGCCTGCACTGCAGCCCCCAACCAACGCCCCTGAGCCTCATAACTCTGGGGTTGCAGCGGCGAGCCGCGCCAAGAAAAACGCACCGATTCCAAATCCCCTCGGGGGCTAACACTGCTCAAGCCCTGTTTCCAAGGCTCGGGAAGCGGCCATTGCTCAAGCAAATGCGATAGCCCCGCCAAATTCAAGTGCGATAAGTTCAGATCTCCTGCGTGAATATTCTGCGCTTCCCATCTTGCTCGACCCGGTGTTTGATCCGTGGATTTTGCCGTATGCAAGACCAAATCCAGTGTCGTGGCAGGCCATACAATCCCCCTCTGACGCTCGGCCCAAGCCAATTGTTGAATTTTGAAGCTCAGCTTTTCTGGTTCAAAGCGTGCTTGTATCCTGCCCTGTATCTGACTCAGGGCCCAGGTTTTTTGGGTTAACGCTGATCCCGCTTCGGCCAGCAAGGTGAGTGAGGGGAAATTCACATCCAGCGTGACACTCTGCGCTTGTCCCTGATCCCACTCTGACCATAAGCGAAAGCCACCTTCGGCTGCTTTGACATGCTTTGCAAGCCCGGGCACGTACTTCAGCCAGGATTGCATGGATTGATGGGGCACATCGGCTTGAAGATTTCCGCTCCAATGGGCAAAATCGCTGGGTTGCAAGGCCCAAAGCGGCCGGTGAAACTGCCCTTGCAGCTCAATAGCCTTTGCACCCGAATCCCCTGGCGTGGCCTTGAGCACCATCGTATGCTCACGCAAGCTGTTATGCAGGGTAGCGGCGATACTGTGCAACTCCAGCGGCTTATCTTGTGCATGCGTATCATCAGCCCAGCGCAAGTGGCTGTTTTGTATGCCCCACTCTTTTTGTTTGAGTACCCAATCCAATAATGGGTGCGACTGCGCATCATCGCCGTGGTGGTAAATACGTTGATGAGCCAGATAAACATCACCCCGCGCATCGCGGTGTAGGTGTATGCTGACGCCATCGATCAGTACTTGCTCGAGTTGCGGTTGAAAAACCAAGAACGAATACAGGGACGTAGAAACTTTGAGCTGGGGTAATTGCAGCAGGGTTTCACCCCTTTCGTTAAGCCAGCGAACGTCTTTTAACTCGACAGTGGGTTTCAGGCCTGCGCTCAGCACTTCAATATGGCCCAGCTGAATAGGCACCCCGCCGTATTGGGCCGTGAGCCGCTCGATATCAGGGCGCCAATCATTCAAACGAGGCAAAACCCAGCCCTGCAAAACCAACCAGCCGGCAATAGCCAATGCCCAGGCCAGCATGAGTGCGCGAAGTGTCCAACGCACACAAAGCCTGAGCCATTTTCTATGGGCTCTATCCGTTTTGATGGCGCCCTCAATAGGTGGGTTCAATGGGGACATTTGGGCTCAGGAGTATGGGTATGACTTGTACATCCTGTAAATCTGCCATAAAAATAGCTATCAAATCATATGCCAAGTCAAATACGTGCTTGGTGCCGGCTATCGGATTCGAACTGATGACCTTCCGCTTACAAGGCGGGTGCTCTACCAACTGAGCTAAGCCGGCAATAATTCATTATTGTAACCGAACTTCTACCCGATCCATCATCTGTGTAGCCCATTTAGCCATGTTCGGCAGTCCCCTCATACCCCATCCTCCCGACAATCCTCGCCACCATTGCACAATTTCGCACCAATGGTATGATTAAACACTATTTGTATGAGGCTGACATCATGACGACTGTACGGAAAACCATTACTGTCACCGACCAGCAAGACGGCTGGATTAAGACCCAAATTCAGGCGGGTTATTACACCAATGATAGCGAATATATTCGCGACCTGATTCGTCGCGAACAGGAACGCGTGGCTGATCTTGATGCTATTCGAGCGGCATTGATTGAAGGCGAAAACAGCGGCGCACCGCAAATATTTGACGCTGTAGCGTTCAAGCATAAAATGTTGTCTCGGCATGGGTAAGTTGTATTTAACACCTGCAGCGCTGCGCGATATGGAGAATATTTGGCTTTTCACTGCAGAACGTTGGGGGCTTGCTCAGGCGGAGCGTTATACCGACTGCCTGTCGGACTGTTTTGAATTACTGGCGCAGTCGCCGCTGTCGGGTAGAAGTTGCAGTCATATTCGCCCTGGTTACCGACGCCAGTCGGTTGAAAGCCATGTCGTGTATTACCGAGCAGAACCCGACGCGGTGACCATTGTGCGCGTCTTGCACGAACGCATGGATGCCCCTCGGCATCTCTAAAGGCTTCAGCATCAATATACCCATTGACCCATGCCATCTTTGACCGATGCGCTGCAGGGCTTGGCCCATTGGGTATACTGATTATCACATTATCGTTCATCTGATCTAGTGGTTTTTTGACGGCCAAGTACCTGCTTTACTGCATGGGCACTGCTGATTGCAAACTGAAAAGCACTATTACTCGAAAATACCAGCTAATATTCATCAATTATTTAAATGAGCATACACGGCCTCCAGAGTATGCATGTTAGGTATTAGCAAATGTACCCCATCGCCCACAACGAACAATTGACGAAGAACCTTGACATGTTTGCAAAGGCAATTGGCATGATTGTTATTCAATGGGCGCAAGCAGAACAGATGCTGGACCTTCTGGTTGCCATACTTTGGCACTCTTTTGACGGTCAATGCCACCTAAAAAAGATTCCTTTTATGCTTGGCCCGAAAATCGACTTCACGCGCAAATGCATGGCTTCCAATACAACACTAGCTACATTCAAGGTACGTTCTGACACTTTGCTTAATGAGTTTAGCGAACTAAGCACCATACGACATAACATGACTCATGGTGCAGTCACAACCCTGTCTCCAATCGATGAATCGATCTTATTTTCTAAGCTCGACATATACGGCGGCTATCATCATCACCGTGAATTCCGAATATTGATCGGTGACTATCCAAGATTATTAGATCGACTGATAAGTTTGACAAGTTTGGCGCGCGAACTCTCTTCCGACATATTTGAGTTAACAAACCACAATGAATCATTCATTAAATAGCCTCAAAATTTGGGCCGCCTTGAGACACTGATTGTTTGCGCCAATCCGCTTCAACAAAATTTAAGGGAAAGCCTAATGCCTAACTAAAATACGAGAAAAAAGGATTTTTTGCACAACACAGTCAACCCTACCTACCACGGCACCGATTACCTTTATTCTAAGGAGCACCTAATATGATCACCACACGACATTTGAATGGGTGGCAACGCCTCTGGGTTGTCCTTACAGTTCTCTATGCATTCACAGTAATCACTGTAGCTACTGCTCATATGCCGAACAGAGAGGAAATCATGGAAGCTTGGTGTGCTGGTGTACTTCGCGCAGTTGCGGAAGACATCAACCGATCTACGGCGGGAAAAAAAATATCGACCGATGATTTATATGCAAGCAAGCGGTTCGACGGCAAGAGTAATGAACAAGTCGTACGTGAGATGACGGCAAGTGCCAAAAAGATCAACTTGGCTAACCCAGATAAAAAAGAACTTGCGCAATATAAGGAGGAAATACTTGCCCTAGAGGGCAAGTACGAAGCTGCGCTTGCTATGCTACCTACGAACCAAGGCAAGTATGCTGCAAAAGCACTAGTCTGGTGGCTTTTACCGTCAGCCGCTGTCTTGCTGTTGGGTTATGCGCTAGCCTGGATTCAACAGGGTTTTCGCAGCACCCCGAAAAAGCCTTGTGGTTAAGGTTAGGTCCGCGCTCACCGCAATTTGGTTCTAATTATTGAAAGCCCGTCCTATTCGTCAGTTAGAGCTGTTGCTGTAGCGTCACCCTAATACCATCATTGCAATATGCACGGCCAGGATACAATCAAATCCAACCGTGCGTGGCTGCACCAAGAATGGCGGAGGCTGAACCCATGAGTGATTTTTTCCATCCCAAGCTGCAGGCTGTTGAGGTCTTGGTGCCGATAATGTCTATGCTCGGGCTAAAGAACAAGCGGGTGAGGTGAGCCACCAGATGTTCGACACCTGGATGCATCGCAACGAACTGTCACTGAACACGGCTGCCGATGCTCTGGGCATCAGTCGTCGCATGGTGATCTATTACCGAACGACGCAAAAGGCCATCCCACGCGCGTTCTGGCTGGCATGTTTGGGCTGGGAAGCAACCCGACCAAAGCCCAAGACCATGCCTTCAACATTCCAGGCCCACATCACACCGCCCACACTAAAAACGTGGTCATCCCCCAATAACGTATGAACTTACCTACCGCCATATAGCCCAAACAAGGCCAAAACGCCATGCGCAACCAACCCGCCACCGCACACAACGGATCACCCACCACAGGCAACCAACTGAATAAACAAGCCTTGGGCCCAAAGCGCCGCAA
The DNA here is from genome assembly GCA_032122355.1 of Burkholderiaceae bacterium. GTDB lineage: Bacteria > Pseudomonadota > Gammaproteobacteria > Burkholderiales > Burkholderiaceae_C > RFTU01. The sequence goes on along the minus strand of JAUMCS010000067.1, from coordinate 19,826 downwards.
CCACTGCAGCGCATAGTTCTCAGATGCCGATGGCTGACGCCCACGATGCCAAGCCCGCTCAACACCCGCCCCCATCCACCAACTCACCGCACCGCCTAAAGTATTGCCCAAAGTAGCCACCACAATAGCCGGCCAAAATAGATCGGGATTGAGCTTCACCAAACCAAATACAGCCGGCTCTGAGCCCATGGGCAACAAAGTGGCAGAAACAAAAGCCACGACAAAAACGGTGCTTAACCCATACTGCGGCAAGGCCATCGTAGCCAGTATCCAATCCAACCATTCATTCATAAAAACAGCACATAAATCAAGGCCACAATATTGATGATTTTAATCAAAGGATTGATTGCCGGGCCAGCCGTATCTTTGTAGGGGTCACCCACTGTATCCCCCGTCACAGCAGCCTTATGGGTGTCGCTCCCCTTCGCGTGCAGGTGGCCATCGCTATCGGTAAAACCTTGCTCGATCAATTTTTTGGCATTATCCCAAGCGCCCCCGCCCGTACACATCGAAATACCCACAAATAAACCCGTCACAATCGTTCCCATGAGCACACCACCTAAGGCTACGGGGCCGAGCAACCAACCCACAGCTAAGGGTACTAAAACCGGCAGCAATGAAGGCCATATCATTTCTTTGATGGCCGCCACGGTCAGCATATCCACCGCACGGCCATAGTTGGGTTGCTCTGTTCCATCCATGATTCCGGGCATTTCTTGAAATTGCTTTCTCACCTCGACCACCACCGAGCCTGCCGCACGGCCCACCGCCTCCATGGCCATAGCACCAAACAAATAGGGGATCAAGCCTCCGATCAACAAACCCACAATCACTTGCGGATCTGACAAATCAAATCGCGGCTGCAAACCCTTGATTTGCAGTGAATGGGTGTAATCCGCAAACAATACCAAGGCGGCCAAACCGGCTGATGCAATGGCATAGCCCTTCGTCACCGCTTTGGTGGTGTTACCCACCGCATCCAGCGGATCAGTCACATCCCGCACCGCCTGAGGCATTTGGCTCATTTCAGCAATGCCGCCCGCATTATCGGTAATCGGGCCATAGGCATCTAGCGCCACAATCATGCCCGCCATGCTCAGCATGGCCGTCGCGGCGATGGCCACACCATACAGGCCGGCCAAAGCGTACGAAAGCCCCATCGCCGCACACACCAGCAATACCGGCCACGCCGTGGACTTCATCGATAAACCCAGCCCCGCTATCACATTCGTGCCATGGCCCGTGGTGCTGGCCTGCGCCAGCTGCTGCACCGGCGCATAGCGCGTGGCCGTGTAGTATTCAGTGACCGCCACCATAGCCCCAGTCAAAGCCAACCCGATCAAACACGTTCCCAACAAACGCCAGTGGGTATAAGCGCCCAGCGCATCATGCGGAACTAAGCCAAAAGTCACCACCGCAAAGCCCACAAACGATAACCCACCCGCCACAGCCAAGCCGCGATACAAGGCCGCCATCACATTCTGCCCGTTGGGGGGTAATTTCACAAAACGACATCCCACCATCGAGGCCAAAATAGACACCCCACCCAGCAACAAGGGATACCACACCGCCACCTCCACAGCTTGCGGCAACACCATCGCACCGAGCGTGATGGTGGCAATCAATGTCACGGCATAGGTTTCAAATAAATCTGCGGCCATACCAGCGCAGTCACCGACGTTATCACCCACATTATCCGCAATCACCGCGGGGTTGCGCGGGTCATCTTCAGGAATACCGGCCTCCACCTTGCCCACCAAATCCGCGCCGACATCGGCACCTTTGGTGAATATGCCGCCGCCCAAGCGCGCGAACATCGAAATCAACGAAGCACCAAACGCCAAACCCAGCAAGGGCTTAAAGGCTTGATGATTCAAGCCAGATGTAGCGATCAAATAAGCCAGAAATACCGCCACGCCCAGCAAGCCTAAACCGACCACCAACATACCTGTGATGGCGCCGCCACTGAATGCCATTTTCAAAGCCGCGCCCATACCCTGCGTAGCCGCCTGTGCGGTACGCACATTGGCGCGTACTGAAACCTGCATACCCAAATAACCACACAAGGCCGACAACGCCGCACCCCACACAAAACCCCAGGCCGTTAAGCCATCAACCCAAAACAGGATGAGCAATGCGATACACAAACCGACTAAGGCAATGGTTTTGTATTGCCGCGCCAAGTAGGCCGAGGCCCCTTGCGCAATGGCATCGGCTATTCCTCGCATACGCTCATTGCCGGCATCTTGCTTCAATATCCAACGGCCATACATCAGGCCATCGATGACGGCTGCCAAACCGCAGCCCACCACCAACCCTAAAAGCACTTGATTAACCATAACAGCACCTTCTTTTTGTTTATCAAATCAACCTAGCCAATTTTGTTGCGATGTTAAAAGATAGCAAATTAATACACTAGAGTGTTTTCCAGCAGTGGCAAAAAATTAAAATAAGCTCTTTTCACTTCCCTTTTGAATTGATCGTATGAGTTTACACAACGTCACCCCTGGCAAAAAAGTTCCTGATGAGTTTAACGTCATCATTGAAATCCCCATGAATGCGGACCCCATCAAGTATGAGGTAGATAAAGAATCTGGCGCCTTGTTTGTCGATCGCTTCATGACCACAGCCATGCACTACCCCTGCAATTACGGCTATGTGCCCTGCACTTTGTCAGATGACGGCGACCCCGTAGACGTGTTGGTGATCACACCCTTCCCCTTAACCCCAGGCGTGGTGGTCACTTGCCGCCCACTGGGCATGCTCAAAATGGAAGACGAAGCCGGTGGCGATGCCAAATTGCTGGCCGTGCCTATCGACAAAATTCTGCCCATTTACACCCACTGGCAAAAACCCGAAGACATCAACCCCATGCGTTTGAATGCCATTCAGCACTTTTTCGAACATTACAAAGATTTAGAAAAAGGCAAATGGGTCAAGGTTCAAGGTTGGGAAGGCCCCGATGCTGCGCGTGCGGAAATTGAAGCCGGTTTGCGCACCTACGCAGCCCAAGCTAACAAAGCCTAAACATCATCACCTGCCCTGTGGCAAAGGAAACGCCCGATGAAAAAACCGATGAGTATGATTTCATGGTTCATAGCCCTTTGGCTCTGGAGTTGCGTTCAAAGCGTTTCTGCTGCCACACTGCAGAAAGTCACCGAGGTAGAAGGGGTTAGCCAATATCGCCTGAGCAATGGCCTAGAAATTTTGCTCGTACCCGATGATGCCAAACCCACCACCACGGTGAACATGACTTACCGCGTAGGCTCGCGCCATGAAAATTACGGCCAAACGGGCATGGCGCATTTACTCGAGCATATGCTGTTCAAAGGCTCAGACCGCTTCCCCACAGCTTGGGCTGAATTCAGCAAACGCGGCATGCGTGCCAATGGTTCTACCTGGATAGACCGTACCAATTACTTTGCCAGCTTCAGCGCCAATGATGACAATTTGCGCTGGTATTTGGCTTGGCAGGCCGATGCCATGACAAATGCCTGGATTGCGCGCCGCGATTTGAACAGCGAAATGACGGTGGTTCGCAATGAAATGGAATCGAATGAGAACCAGCCCGAAAGTGTCTTGTTCCATCAAACATTGGCCACCATGTACCAGTGGCACAACTACGGCAAAAGCACGATAGGCGCACGCAGCGATGTCGAAGGGGTTGATATTGATCAACTCAGAGCTTTTTATCGCACCTACTACCAACCCGACAATGCCACTCTGGTGATTTCAGGCCAATTCCCTGAAAAGCAGGTATTGCAATGGATTCAAAAAGAATTTGGCCGCATCCCCAAACCCCAACGCACCTTACCCAGGCTCTATACCCTAGACCCCGCCCAAGATGGCGAACGCAGTGTCACGGTGCGGCGTGTCGGCGGTACCCCTATGGTACAAGCCGCTTACCACTTGCCACCCGGCACGCACCCGGATATGGCTGCGTGGGAACTGTTGGTACCCCTCATGACCGATAACACAGCAGGCCGTTTACAAAAAAGCTTGGTCGATAAGCAAAAAGCGGCATCCGTCTATGGCTTTCATGTGGCGGCGGCTGACCCGGGTTTTGTCATTTTTGGGGCGCAGTTAAGCCCAGACCAAGACCTTGCCACTGCAACCCACATTCTATTGAATGAACTCGAAACTCTGGGTAGTCAAACCTTCACCGAACAAGAGCTCGAACGGGTTCGCGCCAAATGGCTGAAAAACTGGGAACTGGCTTTTACCGACCCCGAACAAGTGGGGGTGAGCTTAAGCGAAACCATTGCCCTGGGTGATTGGCGTATGTTTTTCTTCATCCGTGATCGCGTTCGTGCCGTCAGCCTAAGCGATGTGCAACGCGTCGCGCAAACATGGCTGGTGCAAGCCAACCGAACCTTGGCCACGTACATCCCCACCACCGACCCCGTGCGGGCCCCTGCACCCCAGAGGGTCGATGTGGCGGAACAACTCAAAGCATTCCAGCCCGGCAAGGCGGTAGCGCGTGTTGCAGCCTTCCAAGCCCATCCCGCCCACATTGAGAACCTGACCCAACGCCATCAACTCCCATCGGGCCTGCGCATTTCCTTATTGCGCAAACCCACACGCGGCCAAATGGTCACGGCCACCCTGCTGCTGCAAACCGGCAATGCCCAAGCCCTGCGTGGCCGAACCGTGGCCGCTGCGCTCTTACCCTCGCTGCTGAAAAAAGGGGCTGGCGACATGAACCGAGAGCAAATCGAAGATCGGCTCACCGCCCTCAAAGCAGAATTGCATTTTTCTGGTGGAGCTGAGGGCATGACCGCCACCATCACCACGCAAGAACCCTATCTGCCCGAAGTCATTGCACTGATGGGTGTGCTACTGCGTCAGCCGCAACTGCCGGAAAGTGCGCTCGAAGAGGTACGGCAACAAGCCCTCACCGATTTGCAGCAAGCGCAAACCGAGCCACAATCGCTGGTATCCCAAGCCCTGCAAAGGGCCCTTAACCCCTACCCTGCCGATGATGTGCGTTACGTACCCACCCACACCGAGCAAGCGGAAATGCTGCGTCGTGTTCAAGTGGCTGACCTGCGCGCCTATCACCAAACCTTCTGGGGAAGTTCCTTTGGGCAATTCTCGGCCGTTGGCTCTTTTGATGAAGCCGCTGTACGCAAGGCCTTACACATGGCCTTTGATGGCTGGCACACACCCACCCCTTACACCTATATTTCACGCCCCAACCCCACCCTTACCGCAGATACACAAGTGCTTTCGGTGCCTGACAAAGCCAATGCCGTGCTCGGTATGGTTTTACCGCTGGCCATACGCGAGCTCGATGCCGAGCATGCGGCTCTGCTGGTCGCCAACTACATCTGGGGTGGAAGCGGCCACTCCCGCCTGTGGACACGCATCCGAGAAAAAGAAGGCCTCAGCTACGATGTGCGCAGCCAATTAAGCCTGAATTCCCAAGAATCTGCCTCGCAATGGAGCGTTTCCGCTATTTTTGCCCCGCAAAATTTAGCCGCCGTGCAGCAAGCCATTTCGCAAGAACTGGTTCAATCCCTGCAACAAGGGTTTACTGCGGCTGAAGTCACCGCAGCCCAACAGGGTATTTTGCGTATGCGCCAGCATGCTCGTGCGCAAGATGAAGTATTGGCACGCTCGTTGGCCAACAATGATTTTTTAAATCGAAACTTTTTAGTTTCTCAAGCATTGGATGATGCCATTCAAAAAGTGACCCTCGCGGAAGTCAACGCTGCCTGGAAAAAATACATACAACCCTCGGCCATGCTGCAAGTCGTCGCCGGTACTTGGCCGAAATCACCATGATCTCAGCAGCCATCCTCCAATTCAACCCCATTGTGGGTGATCTCAAAGGCAATGTGCAAGCCATTCTAGACGCGGCCGAATCTGCCCAAGCGCAAGGCATTACCTTGCTCATCACCCCTGAGCTGGCTTTGTCGGGCTACCCGCCTGAAGACTTGTTGTTACGCCCCTCTTTTTTGCAAGCCTGCGACTCTGCGCTGCATGACTTGGCTCAAGCGCTGCAACGCTGGCCGCAATTAACCCTGTTGCTAGGGCACCCCCAAGCCCTCACGCCCGATATGCAGTGCGCTCTCGATCGCGCCGGTATAGCGCATCGCCAAGGCCATGCGCAACTGTGCCTCAATGCCGCATCGGTGCTGAATAACGGCCGCATAGTCGGGCAGTATTTCAAGCGTGAGTTACCCAACTATCACGTTTTTGATGAACAACGCTACTTCCTCAGCGGTCGGGTACTTGAACAAGCCATGGGAGCTCCGCCAGGTTCGGGCGCAGCGGTATTTACCCATCAAGGCACGACTATCGGGGTGCTGTTATGTGAAGATGCTTGGTTCGATGAGCCCGCCGATGCCGCCATGGCCGCCGGTGCCGAAGTGTTGTGTGTACTCAATGCCTCACCCTTTCACCTGAACAAGGCTGCCGAACGCGAACAGCGCATGTCACAGCAAGCGCAACGCTGCCAAGTGCCACTGATTTATGCGCATTTGGTGGGTGGGCAAGATGAGCTGATTTTTGACGGTGCATCCTTTGCCGTGCAAGCCGATGGCACTATCGCTTTGCGTGGGCCCAGCTTTGATACGGCGTTGATTCCATTCACCCTTGAGGGGCAACGCATTTCTGCGGCAGTGGCCACACCCTTAGACCCACTGGCGCAATTGTGGGCAGCCTTGGTGCTGGGCATTCGTGATTATGTGCAAAAAAACCGCTTCCCCGGGGTGATTATTGGCTTATCGGGTGGTGTTGATTCCGCCTTGGTGCTGGCGCTGGCCGTGGATGCGCTGGGCCCCAATCGCGTGCGGGTGGTGTTCATGCCATCGCCCTACACGGCCGATATTTCTTGCTTAGATGCGCGGGCCATGGCCGAGGGCTTGGGGGTGCGCTGGGATGAATGGCCTATTGTGCCGGCTATGCAGGCATTCAGCGCCACATTGGCCAGTACTTTTGCGGGTTTAGCCCCTGACACTACCGAAGAAAACCTGCAAGCCCGTATACGCGGCACCTTATTAATGGCTTTATCCAACAAAACCGGTTGGATGGTGCTGACCACTGGTAACAAAAGCGAAATGGCAACCGGCTACTGCACGCTGTATGGTGATATGGCCGGCGGCTATGCGGCCATTAAAGATGTTTACAAAACCCAGGTATGGCAGCTATGCTTATGGCGCAATCAACAGCCGCATGGCGTGCATGGTGAAATCCGCGAAGTCATACCCGAGCGCATTATCACGCGGCCACCCTCGGCTGAACTGCGCCCGGATCAACTCGATCAAGACAGCTTGCCGGAATACGACCTGCTAGATGCCATTTTGTATCGGCATATCGAAGAAAACCAATCGGTGGATGACATCGTTCAAGCCGGCTTTGACCGCGCCACCACTGAGCGTGTATTGGGGCTGGTTCGAATCAATGAATACAAACGGCGGCAAGCCCCGATAGGCCCGCGCGTATCCACGCGCTCCTTTGGCAAGGATTGGCGGCTGCCGATGAGTTGTAGGGGGACTTTACGCACACATAGCAAACATACAGCTAACCGAGTCGATTAATTTGCAATGTAGCACTTTTAAGATGTGATCTGAGTGCCTGCATACAATCTTGAAAGCCCGCAGAAAATTGATTCGATAACTCCATCTTAGCAAGATAGGTTTGCGCAAGTTGTTGTGCCCTAAGCCCATTCACAAATCCTGCCGACGCTGACAGGCCAGCGGCCGCAAAAATCGGGGCATTCTCTTTTCTGATTTCCTTCATGAAGTCTTTGATAAACAGATCAATATCTCGATCACACATTTCAAACAGCCCCTCCACGCGATACTGCCCAGGTTGACGACAACGCCTCGGCCTGCTGCAATACCGTTTGTACCGCCGTATCCTGCAGGTCGGGCGGGTAGCCGTATTTGCGTAAGATGCGCTTCACCAGCACCCGCATCCGAGCACGTGCTGAGTCTCGGTGAGCCCAGTCAACCGACACGTTCTCGCGTAGGCTCATCAGCAATTCATGGGCGATCAGCTTGAGTTTGACGTCGCCCATCATTTGCACCGCGCTTTCGCTCTCGGCCAGTGCATCGTAGAAGGCGATTTCTTCATCTGACAAGCCCGATTCTTCGCCGCGCTGGCGCGCCGCACGGATGTCCTTGGCCAGTTCAATCAACTCTTGCAGCACTTCGGCGGTGGTGATGGCATTGGCGTGGTAGCGCGCCACCGCGTCCTCCAGTCGCTCAGAGAACGCCTTGGTTTGCACCACGTTGGCCTTGCTGCGCGAACGAATGCCGTCGTTGATCAGCTTGCGCAAGGCTTCCAGTGCTAGGTTTTTTTTCTCCATCTGCTGAACTTCGGCTAGGAATTCATCAGAGAGGATAGATATGTCGGGGCTTTGGATGCCCGCAGCGGCCAAAATATCCACAATTTCGGTTGAAACCACTGCACGGCTCACGATTTGCTGAATCGCTAATTCGCGCTCTTGCTGGGTCACGCCCGAGCGCGTACTGCTTTTCACCAGCGCGGCACGAATGGCTTGAAAGAAGCCCACTTCTTCGCGAATTTTTCGGGCTTCATCGGATGCGGATACTAGTGCAAACGCTTTAGACAATGCCAACACCGCATCTGGGTATCGGCGGTGCGCGTTCTTTTGGCCTTCTTTGCTTGGCTCTTGGGCCGCGCGCTGTTGTTGTTGATCAAGAATCCACTCAATGGCGCCGGCCATCATCGCCAGACGCGCTTGCGGTGTGCCCGTCAAGGCGGTCAGGTAATCGTAGCCATGGTACATATCCCGCACCAGCTCATACTTCTCAACCATCACCGCAATGGCCTGTGTCTCATCAATGCCGGTGTTTTCCTGATCCTTCTTAGAATATTGCTGCAAAGCCGATTTCAGGTTTTGTGCAATGCCGATGTAGTCCACAATCAGCCCCGCTGGCTTGTCACGGAACACGCGGTTCACGCGCGCAATCGCCTGCATCAGGCCGTGGCCCTGCATGGGCTTATCCACATACATGGTGTGCATACAGGGTGCATCAAAACCGGTTAGCCACATATCCCGCACAATCACCAGCTTGAGCGGGTCCTTCGGGGCGCGGGCGCGCTTGGCCAGCAGGTCACGCCGTGTTTTGTTGCCGATGTGCTGTTGCCACTCTGGCGGGTCACTGGCTGCCCCCGTCATCACGATTTTCACTGCGCCGGCAGTGTCATCGGTGCTATGCCAGTCCGGGCGCAGTTTCACAATTTCGTCGTACAACTTCACGCAGATACGGCGGCTCATACACACCATCATGGCCTTGCCGTCGAGGGCGGCTACGCGATCCTCAAAATGGGCAACCATGTCCTTGGCCACTAGTGCAAGGCGCTTATCGCTGCCAACCAAGGCTTCTACGGTTGACCATTTCTTTTTAAAGCGCTCTTGATCGGATTGTGCGTCACCTTCGGTCAATTCATTAACTTCGGCATCGATCTTCGGCTTTTCGTTTTCATTGAGTTCAATGCGGGCCAAACGTGATTCATAGTAGATGGGCACGGTTGCGCCATCCTCAACCGCACGGCTAATGTCGTAAATGTCGATGTAGTTGCCGAAAACGGCGGGGGTGTTTACGTCATCGGCTTCAATAGGTGTACCGGTAAAACCGATGAATGATGCGTTCGGCAGGGCATCGCGCATGTACTTGGCAAAACCATAAGAAATTTCGCCGGTGGCGGCATGAACCTTGGCCTTAAAGCCGTATTGGCTGCGGTGGGCTTCATCCGCCATAACAACCACGTTACAACGTTGAGTGAGCGGCTGTGTTATTTCACCGAACTTTTGCAAGGTTGTGAAAATCACTCCGCCTGATGCTCGGCTCAATACTTTCTGTAGGTCTTCACGGCTTTCGGCTTGCACGGGTGTTTGACGAATCAAGTCGCGACACATCGTAAAGGTTTCAAATAGTTGGTCATCAAGGTCGTTACGGTCGGTTAGCACCACCAGTGTTGGGTTAGCCATTGCGGGGTGTTTAACCAATTGCCCGGCATAAAACGCCATCAGCAGGCTTTTACCCGAACCCTGGGTGTGCCAGATAACCCCTGCGCGTTTGTCGCCTTGGGTTTGAGTTGCCACACTCGGCAAGCCGTAGCTAGCGGGGTTTTCGGCTGTGCCTTGCGTGGGGCTTGATGCACGAATGGTGGATGCCACGGCGTGTTGTACGGCATGAAATTGGTGGTAGCCCGCGATCATTTTCACCAAACTTGAACCGGTTTCACCGAACACCGTGAAATCGCGCAACAGAGTTAACAGGCGGCTGCGCTCAAAAACACCCTCTATTAATGTGGCGAGTTCTGGCCTACCCTTGGGTGCGATCTCTACACCGTCGGTGGTGCGCCATGGCATGAAGCGTTCAAGGTCTGCGGAAAGTGAGCCCACCCGAGCAGCAATGCCATCGGATGTCACAAGTAGTGCGTTGGTTTTGAAGAGTTGCGGGATTTGCTGCTTATAGGTTTGTAATTGATTGAAAGCGCCCAATAAATGCGCATCTGTGCTGCCTGGTGCCTTCAATTCGATCACAGCCAGCGGTAGGCCGTTCACGAACACCACCACATCAGGCCGCCGATTGTTCTGGCCGTTAATCACCACGAACTGGTTAACGGCCAACCAATCGTTCTGCTCTGGGTGCTCAAAGTCGATGAGCACAACCTTGCCAGCGGTCAGCGTGCCGTCGTCGGCGTAGTACTCAACGTCCACTCCTTCTGTCATCAGCTTGTGGAGGCGGCGGTTCTCTTCGAGCAGTGATGGCAGCTCGGATTGCATCACCCGCCGCACAGCATCCTGACGCGCCTCCAATGGCAAACCAGGGTTCAGGCGCGCAACGGCGTCCTCGAACCGCTTGTTGAGTACAACCTCATCGTGACTTTCGCGCTCCGGTCGGTGTCCATCGGGGCCGATGTTCTCCTCGCGTTCGATGCTGTATCCGAGCCCACCCAGCTGTTCCAGTAATGCCAGCTCTACGGCGGCTTCCGACAGAAACGCCATTATTTGCTACCCCAACAATCTTGGAAATTCGGACCATCTGAAAGCGGTTTGGCCAGCGGTGGTTTTATTTGAATCTTTAGCGGGATGGGGAAGTCAGTTCCAATAATCGCGGCCTCACCTGGCCGAAGGTTCGGCAGGAATGCAGAAGCTGCCCGGTCAATTTCACCGCATGCTCGCTCGACGACTTCTCTGTCTCGCTCATTGGTCAAGCGGTGCACAATCAAAGTGCCCATTTGGCTTAGAACGCCTTCGGTAATGTCGCGTGGACGCTGGCTGGCAAGGCATAACGTGAGCCCGTACTTTCGACCCTCCTTGGCTATGATCTCAAACGCGTCCAACTTCGCCTGATAATCATCACTCCCCAGGTAACGTCCAAGAAAGTTATGCGCCTCATCGACCATTACCACCAGTGGGCGCTCTTTAAAGTCACCATTTCTTGCTTTACCCAGCAGTAAGCGGCCAATCACATTGGCAATAATTTCGCGAGCGCGATACTCATAGGAAACGCCACTAAGACAGATTCGTAGCAGTCGTTTGTCATCACTGGTGAATGCGCTTATAGCTTCATAGAGCGACGGTTTTTGTTCAGCCTTGAAAATGCATGAGAACGCCGGGGATGTGAGGACACCATTGATCCTTGCAACCAGCGATAGGCAATGAGAAAAGTTGCCATCCTCGCCGCCCCACTTGGTTGGGTCTTTGCCCTGCTGGGGACGAGGAAGAAATCCTTCCGGATAGACACATTCCTGTTCGATCTGTGTAACCAATTGGGTGACATCGAAGATTTGGCTCGGATCATCCAGCCTGCTGGCAATACCCGGTTCCTGTTCGGCAGCCTCAATGCCAGCCTTTGATTGGTTGATCTTTTCTATGAAGCCTTTGGGTGCCAGCTCAGGCTTGAGGCCCGCCAGGCGCAGGCTACGTATTGCTGCGCGGAGTTTTGGGCCTTGCACTTTGCCTGCAGGTTCAAACAAAGCCAAGAAATCGGATTCCAGAAAGGAGGTGGGTGGCAACGAATAAGTAATCGATTCGGCAGCAGTGGCGACGGGGCTGCCAAGATGACAATGCGCGACATGCTCACCCGAGAAGCCTCGATACTCGCCAGTTGCGTCAATCAGAATCAGTTTTGCTCGATGCCGGAGGCATTCTTCTATGATGCGGGCGGTAGTCCAGCTTTTACCTCCACCAGTAGCGCCAAGAATGGCACAGTGACGGCCGAACAGACGCTCTGGTTTTACCGAGACTATGCTCTCGTGAGCGGTATCAATGGTGCCTAGTTCCAGGCTGACAGCGGGCGTTTCGGAGTCGCTTGCCTCCATGAGTTGCGGCAGAAGGGCTATAAATCGGTGCGGCGCAGCGTAAATCCTATCGCCCAGTCTGGGGTAAGCGTCAACGCCTGCCGTTACGCGTAGGCTGTCTGCGGCAACACAGCCAAGCAACTGAATCTGACCAAGAGCGTCCATATCTGCATTGCCTGCGAAGTCGCGGGTGATACTGCGTCGCTCTGGCTCTCTTACTTTGATTTCCGAAATTCTCCCTAATATCAGGCTCTGTTGCCCCTCGATCAGAACAAACTCGCCCACTTCACCGCGTCCATATCGCCCCCCGGAGAAGTGCGATCCGCTGGGCCTGCCAGCCTCGGACAGGTTGACGCCGACGGATCGTGCAGTAATAGACGCAGCAACACCCAAGAACAGCTCAGGTCGGAGCAAGCCACGAGGCAACTCGGTATCAATGTCGATGGGCTTCATGCTGGCTTGACCACTCCCTGAATGGCCTTCACCAATGTGTCGGCGGGTGTCAGAGATTTAAGGTCTGGCACCATTTCACTGAACGCTTCAAAGTCCGCGGCAACAAACCAAATGTCTTCCCCCTTGCATGCCAACGTATTGAATTCCTGCCAGTACCTGTTTTTCCCAGTAGTCTGCTGCTCCGCATAAGGATCAACAATGATCAGACGTAAATGAGGGTTCGACTGCACAGCAGCGAGAAGAGGTTCTGAAAGGTGATCATCATTGAAACCAAACCCTGCAACCACGACACAAGTGTTAGGCTCACGAACGGCTGCGAGGTACTGCGCCATCGACTCCAGATGCGGCTGGCTGAAGCTCTGCTGATACTTTCCCGCTGCTGGGTAGATCAAACAGGCCTCATCCGGGGTCGGCTTGGTCTCTTCGAATAGTGTTCCGTCAGACTTTCTGGCCCAACTGACCGAGCCATGCAGCTTGTAAAGCAAGAACACGCCTTCAAGGTAATTGGCTTCCTCGCCACTGCGAGGGCGGCGCACCAAGTCGTAGTTGAAGTAACGCGGATCATATCGGCGTGGGGAAGTGAAGGAAAAGCCATCAATAGCGATGCTCCCCAGCGCGCTCGCGGCTCGCTCGAAGCAGAGATCATAGTTAGTGGTAAAAATTTTCAAGCGCTGATCGCGAGCCCTGCGGCGGGAGAGTCGGTGCAGAAATCGGCGGTGAGCTGCAAGCTTTTCTTCGTCCAAAAAATTCGAGCATCTCTCCAGAATGACGCTCTTGCTTTCATTCAGAAAGTTCCGAAGCGCTTCCTGTTGGTCGAGCTGGAGGGAAGCCTCAATTCGGGACAACAGCGCTTCGATATTCTTGATGGCTAGGTCATGATTGACCGCTTTGGCTGCCGCCGTAGCCTTGTTAGTCGCCGGCTCGCCTACTGCAGCATCCCACAAGTCGGACATGGAGGGCGCGCCTGCTGTCAGCGAACAACCAGAACCAGCCAGAACTACCACATGTTGCATCTGGAGTGAGCCCATCAACATGTCGCGAAGCTCTTCCTGATGATTCTTGGCTCGCTTCCGCTGATCCTCATCGTTGGGCTTTGCTTCGAGTGGTCGCCACTCTACATTTCGGGGAGTCTTGAATGCCTTTGCGGGTTGCTCGCCATTATCAGTGGTCATGACAGTCTCCTGTTGTAGTTGCAGGCACTTCGGCACGCTCCAAGAATCGCTCGGCATCGGCAATGCGTAACTCGCCAGAGATCAACTTGGGCAGAATTATGTCGCGCAGTTGGGCGAGAGACTTTGACTCATGAATCTTTGTTGTGATTTCATTGCTCGCCGCCTTGATGTGCTGGTTGAATTCAGCGGCGATACTCTCATGCGGTAGAGCAACTTTGTAACGGGCCATCTCCGACCAACTTGTCCGAGGCATCTTCGTTCCAGTTGAGCCTGCGTTGGTGTATTCCACAAACGCATCACTCGATGAATGGGCAAGAACGAAACCGAACCATTCAGGCAGCTTGGGTGCAATAACAACAATGTCCGTTGAACACACGCCGTTGATTGGGGCGACGCCGACCTTATGAAAATATGGGCGCAGTTTTCCAAACAGGATCTCTCCGTGCTTGAACTCGTATTTGTTACTTTCCAGGCCATTTGCCACGCCCCATTCGGCAAGTGCGATGCTACGCTTGGGCATATGTTCTAGGGCGATATACGGCGTTTCGTCTTTGATTTCACTCGGCTGCACGCTGCGGCGAGGATGTACGGCCACTTCACCCAGTGAACCCATACGCCACCCCTCCGGAATCTCCCCCAACTCCGACTCAACAAGCCGATTGGGAAAAAGGTCATACAGATGTGCGGGCAGGCCGGGCAGCGACTGCCCACGTTGCCAGCGGCGTTGCATCTTGGCGCGCACCGGCTCGAAGTCCACGAACCAAGCCTTAAACAAGGCGCGGCCCATGGCTTCTAGGGTTTCATTTTGCTTTCGATTGAGTTCTATTTTGTCGTCAAGTGTGCCGAGGATGTGGGCGATGGCGTGTTGTTCTTCAATGGGCGGCACGGGAATTTCTACTTTGCGAAGCTCAGCCTGCCTTATCCCGACGACGGTTGTTCCGGACGACCTTGCCATCAGGCTATCGCGTACATCTGGAGCCGATAGCGCGTAATAGAGAAATCTGCCACTCAAGACATGTGGGCGTGGCCTGATAGCGAAAAGCCTTTGCCCAAGAACCCAATCAACATCCCGGTCCAAATAGGCTAACTCACCAAGCGGCGCCTCCGAGGTCATGATCACGTCATCAGACCGGAGTGGTCGCCTCATCCACTTCCTGTAAATGTCGGAATCGACATACCGTGCCTCATCTGCACCAAGATCGACTCGCCCGTCCTTGATGACTTTTGCGGAGATAACGCGATGCCCTGTGCTTGCGAAGTCCCCACCCAGTTTGATTGGAGTTACGCCCCGCCTATCCAAGATTTCATCAACAACATCTTGCAGCTGTCGCCACTCACGAACACCAACCGAACCGGGTCGAACCTCCTGTACCACCACCTTGTCTCGCTCAATAACTATACGGAATGAATCGCTGGTTGCCGCCCAATCCACCACATCCACTTTCCATGGTAAATTGGATTCCGAAAAATCATCGGCCAATGCCGCGCTGACGGATAGTGGTAAAGGTTTGTCTGTGATGACGGCCAAATCCAGGTCAGAATGCGGCTTGGCTGTCCACTTCGCGCGCGAGCCAAATGCCCATACCTCGTATTGCGGCACATGCCGACGCAGTATGTGGCGCACGATCTGCCAATGGTCCGGTCGAATATCGATTACCGGGATAGACATGCCTTGTTCTTTCACGACTGCGTGCCTAGTAGTTTCTCATGCAGGAACGTGGCCTCTTTCTGGAAATCTGGTATGCAAGCTACAACTGCAAGAGCAACGTCTTCGTCATAGGTATGGCTGGTTTTGGCGCGCATATCACGGTAATTGCGCCATTCCGGCCATCCGCCCGAGAGCAGGCCACGCTCGTTGCCCATGCGAATCAGGTCCTGAAAGCTCATGTCGTCAAACTCAGCGGGGTTCGCCGACGTCACTTCCAAATGGCGCTTGAGCATCTTGTGGCTGATTTCGTAGGTAAACTCGAACCGCTGAATCAGGCCGTCGCGAATCTGCGTGTCCCTGGTGTCTTGCTGATAACGTACCCAGCCTTCTCTGAGCCGGTCAATGGCTCGTGTCAGTGGGGCGAGATCCAGTTTTTCGTCTGCCATTGCCGTTCTCCTCTCAGAAACCAATTTTCTTCAAATTTTTCTCGATGGCTGCGTCCAGTTTGGCTGCTGCCGCGTGTTGTTCGCGCCACAATGCAGCAAGCCGCATCATCTTTTCTTCAAAGGGCTCCCCATCGTCTTCCTGCTCGGCTGCACCCACATAGCGCCCAGGTGTTAGCACATAACCCTGCTTGCGAATATCATCTAACGTTGCCGACTTGCAAAAGCCCGCCACATCCACATACTTTGCAGATTCAGGCCCACCGCGCCAAGCATGATAGGTATCAGCGATCTTTTGAACTTCCTCAACCGTCAGTTCACGCCGCGTGCGATCCACCAATACACCCAGCTTGCGTGCATCAATGAACAACACTTGCCCACGCCGGTCACGCAAGCCCCCCAATTTACCATTGGCCGGATTTTTGTTACGCGCCAAAAACCACAAACAGGCAGGAATCTGCGTCGAGTAAAAAAGCTGCCCAGGCAGCGCCACCATGCAATCCACCGCATCAGCCTCCAGCATCGCCTTTCGGATATCGCCTTCGCCGGACTGGTTCGAGCTCATTGAACCATTGGCCAGCACCACGCCCGCCGTACCACTGGGCGCGAGATGGTGGTAGATGTGCTGAAGCCACGCATAGTTGGCGTTACCCACGGGTGGCACACCGAATTTCCAGCGCACATCTACACGCAGGCGGTCGCCACCCCAATCGGAGATATTGAACGGCGGGTTGGCGAGGATGTAGTCGGCTTTGAGGTCGCGCAGTTCGTCCTTGTGAAAGCTACCCTCGTTGTTCCAGCGGATGTCAGAATCAATACCCCGCACCGCCAAGTTCATTTTGGCCAGTCGCCACGTGGTGTAGTTTGACTCTTGACCATAAATCGCAATATCCCCAATGCGGCCGCCGTGCTCCTGCACAAATTTTTCTGACTGCACGAACATGCCGCCCGATCCGCAGCATGGGTCGAACACGCGGCCTGAGTAGGGTTCAAGCATTTCTACCAGCACACTCACCACAGAACGTGGCGTATAAAACTCACCGCCCCGCTTGCCTTCAGCGCCGGCAAACTGCCCCAAAAAATACTCATACACACGCCCCAAAATATCTTTTGAGCGGCTGCCGCTTTCATGCATGGCAATACCCGAGATCAAATCAATCAGCTCACCCAACATCACCTTATTGAGCGCAGGCCGTGCATAGTCTTTCGGGAGCACACCTTTGAGCGATTCATTGTCTTTTTCAATGGCACGCATGGCATCATCAATCAAAGTGCCAATGGTGGGGAGCTTGGCATTGGCTTGCAAAAACGACCAACGCGCCTCCTTCGGCACCCAAAAGACATTGTCCGCAAGGTATTCATCTTTATCCTCAGCGGCCAATGGGCCTTCCACCAGTAGTGCTTGATGCTTAGCCTCAAAGGCATCAGAGATGTACTTCAGAAAAATAAGCCCTAGCGCAACATGCTTGTAGTCGCTGGGCTCCATATTGCCCCGCAGCTTGTCGGCGGCCTTGAAAAGCTCAGCCTCAAAGCCGAGATTGCCGCCGTTCTTATTTGTGTCATTAGTTGCCATGTTCTTATCCCTGCGTGGTTGGTACATTGTAAACTTCCGCCCACCACCCTTGCCAGATGCTAAGAAATAGTTTAGATCTGAGGTGCGATAAGCAGCAGCCTAAGCAGCTGCTGGTGCTTTCCAGTGGGTCGGGAGTGGCTCAGACATTTGACTATCGGGGTGCTTAACTTTGGCAAGGATTGGCTGCCGCCGATGACTTGCAAGGCTAGGGGTTAATGATGGGTGGATACCCATTCTGGGCCATCGACCATTTTTCAAACGATGCAAACGGCAACAGTAGTCGGTTGCATTGATATCAAGCCATGGCCAGCGCATGAAGTCGCTTCATCTGATCCAGTTCATCATGCAACTTGGTCTGTGCTTGCCACAAATCAAAATGGGTTTGCATATCTAACCTTACCTCTCGACAGCAGCTTTCATTCCAATGATTACCTGCAAGATTCTATTCGTACACATAGCAAACACAGCGAAATTCGCCCATGGGCTTGAACCCACGGCTTATCTCAAAGATATGTTGCAGCGTTTGTCCAGTCCCTACAGCCGAATCTCCGAATGACTCCCCACCCACTGGAAAGCACCAGTAGCGGCTTAACCTGTTGCTTAACCCGCATCAGCTTTAAACTATTTCTTAGCATCTGGCAAGGGTGGTGGCGGCCGGATGGTTACGTTCTTCGAACGCGGCGGCCCTACCGACACCATTTGGTATTACGAACTGCCGCTACGTGAAGGTCGCAAGAAGTACAGCAAGACCGCGCCCCTGCAGTTTGAGGAATTTGCCACGGCCCTGGCGTGGTGGAGCAACCGGGAAGAAGGCCCGCAGGCGTGGAAAGTGGACTTCGCCGCCAAACGTGAAGCCGCTGTTGCTGCCGCCACGCCCCACTGGCAGCGGGCGGAAAGCGAACGTAATGCCGCCATCGGCTTGGGCAAACCCATTCGAGAGATGGAGCAAGCCATCCAAGCCGCAGCCAACGGCCAGAAGGCTGAACTGCAAGACCGTTTGAAGGCGCTCAAGAATGAGCAATCTGCCCACGAGCAGGCCGCCAAGTCTGCCCAGTCTGAGGGTGATGCCCTGTACTGGCCGATTTACAACCTCGACCTCAAGAACCCCCACGCCAAGGCTGGGCTGGAACACGCCGATCCGAAAGACCTGATTGCCGCCATGCGCAGCCACGAGGCTGAAGTGATGCGCCTCTTGGGCGAGATCGAATCCTTGGTGGCCGAGGTGCAGGCATGACCGCACGCACCACACCCGCCGTGCCGGAACAGGCGGAGTACGCGGCTGTACACACCGACATCGTTGCGCTGCTGGAATCGGCTCGCCGCGCCGCTGCGCGCAGCGTCAATGCGCTGATGACTGCCAGCTATTGGGAAATTGGTCGTCGCATTGTCAAGTTTGAACAGGGCGGGCAGGAGCGGGCCGGGTATGGTGATGCCTTGCTGTTACGCCTTGCTGGCGACCTGTCCGCCCGCTTTGGTTCAGGGTTCAGCAGGCGCAATCTGCAGCAAATGCGCTTGTTCTACCTGTCCTGGCCACCCGAACAGATTTGGCAGACACCGTCTGCCAAATCGCCCGTTGCACCAATTCTCCAGACACTGTCTGGAGAATCAGTCTCAGTAAATTCCGAATCACTGATTCAGAAATCCTTTGATCTCCAGTCTCTGGCCCAAACCTTCCCCTTGCCCTGGTCGGCCTACGTGCGCCTGCTTTCGGTCAAAAACCCGCAGGCCCGCAGCTTTTATGAAACAGAAACACTGCGCTGTGGCTGGTCGGTGCGCCAGCTCGACCGGCAGGTGAACAGCCAGTTTTACGAACGCACCGCCCTGTCGCGCCACAAGGCGGCGATGCTCGAAAAGGGCGAAGTGGCCGAGCCTGGCGAGGCCATCACGCCCGAGCAGGCCATCAAAGACCCCTTCGTTCTGGAGTTTCTCAACCTCAAGGACGAGTATTCCGAATCCGACCTAGAGGACGCGCTGATCCAGCACCTGGCCGACTTTCTGCTGGAGTTGGGCGACGATTTTGCATTTGTCGGTCGCCAGCGGCGTCTGCGGCTCGACGACAACTGGTTTCGCATTGACCTCCTGTTCTTTCACCGCAGCCTCAAGTGCCTGCTGGTCATCGACCTCCCCCTCTGTCACTATAGTTGTCCGGTCTCTTAAAGAGACGAATTTCATTGTTTGAGGGGTCGGGAAAGATGGAGAAATGCGAGTATTTGATGCGCAATTTAAAGAGCAGATGGTTAGAAAGCTGT
>JAUMCS010000066.1:0-6385 GCA_032122355.1 Burkholderiaceae bacterium | reverse complement strand
GGTCGGCCATCATGAGCATAGAAGTCCGTGAATTAAAAAAACGTTTTGGCCGTACGGTGGCCTGTGATAATTTGAATTTATCCATCCCATCAGGGGAATTGGTGGCGTTGTTGGGGCCTTCGGGCTGCGGTAAAACAACCTTGCTGAGGATTATTGCTGGCTTAGAAGTGCCCGATGATGGCAGTGTGTTTTTTCATGGTGAAGATGCCACCGATACGCATGTGCGTGAGCGCAATGTGGGCTTTGTGTTTCAGCATTACGCTTTGTTTGGGCATATGTCTATTTTTGAAAATGTGGCCTTTGGTTTGCGTGTGCGACCGAAAGCGACACGCCCATCCGAGGCGCAAATTCGCACCAAGGTGATGGATTTGTTGACGCTGGTGCAACTGGATTGGTTGGCAGACCGCTATCCGCACCAGCTCTCAGGTGGGCAGCGTCAACGGATTGCGCTGGCGCGTGCGCTGGCAGTGGAGCCTAAGGTATTGTTGCTGGATGAGCCTTTTGGTGCGCTAGATGCTAAGGTGCGTAAGGAATTGCGCCGCTGGTTGCGTCGCTTGCACGATGAGGTGCACGTGACCAGTGTGTTTGTGACTCATGATCAGGATGAGGCCATGGAAGTGGCTGATCGTGTGGTGGTGATGAATCAAGGCCGGATTGAGCAACAGGGCTCACCCGATCAGGTGTATGACCATCCGGCCACGCCTTTCGTGTTGCAGTTTTTAGGCGATGTGAATTTGTTTCATGGGCGCATTGGGCATTTGAGTGAGCCCGGCCAGGAAGATGACATCCATTATGTGAGACCCCATGAGTTAGAGGTGGTGGGCGAGGCCGGAACTGATACGTGGCCAGTGCGGCTGAGCCAAGTGCTGACCGTGGGGCCTAACACGCGGTTGGAGTTCAAACGTGAAGATGGCCCAGGCTTTGTGGATGTGGAGTTACCGCGCCATGCCTATACGGCTTTGCGTGAACGATTGCCTTTAAGTGAGGGCGGTTTGCTGCATTTGCGCCCCCGTCATGTTCGCCGCTTTGGTGAGTAATTGGCGCGTGTAGTGCTGATGGCTGAGAACAAGGCTTAAAAGCCTTGTTCTACGCATTCTGCTGCCCGTAGAACGGCACGGCATTTGGCTTCAATTTCATTCCATTCCAGCTCGGGTACCGAGTCGGCCACGATACCCGCTCCGGCTTGAGCATAGAGTGTTTGGTTTTGTATGATGCCTGTGCGTATGGCAATGGCGACATCCATGTCGCCGGCAAAGCTGAGATAGCCGCAGGCGCCACCGTAAATGCCACGCTTGCTGTGTTCAAGTTCGTCGATGATTTCCATGGCGCGTATTTTGGGTGCTCCGCTGAGGGTGCCGGCTGGAAAGCAGGCGCGCAGGGCATCCAGTGCCCCCACGCCTTCACGTAATGTGCCTTCGACATGGCTGACAATATGCATGACATGAGAGTAGCGCTCAATGCCAAAGGCCTCGGTGACTTTGACGCTGCCGGTTTGTGCCATGCGGCCTATGTCGTTACGGGCTAAATCAATGAGCATGAGGTGCTCGGCGCGTTCTTTGGGGTCGGCCAGTAATTCGGCTTCGTGGGCTTGGTCTTGCTCGGGCGTGGCGCCACGCGGGCGGGTGCCGGCAATGGGGCGTATGGTAACGGTGGGTGCCATAGAGCCTGTGCGTTCGTGGCGTACCAGTATTTCAGGGGATGCGCCGACAATTTGAAAGTCGCCCATGTCGTAGTAGTACATGTAGGGGCTGGGGTTGAGCGAGCGCAAGGCGCGATACAGGCTCAGGGGGCTGGCGGTGTAGGTTTTGTGTAAGCGGTGGCCGAGTACCACTTGCATGCAATCGCCAGCGGCAATGTACTCTTTGGCACGCAGCACGATGGCTTCAAATTCAGATGGGCTGAGCTCACGTTGTATGGGGTGGGTGGGGCCTGCTGTGACGGTAGGTGCTTGTATGGGTTTGCTCAGGCACGCGCGTAGGGCTTGTAAACGTGCTTGGGCTTGCTCAAAGGCATCGGTTTGTTGTGTATCGGCATACACAATGAAGTATAGGCGGCCACTGAGGTTGTCAATGACGGCGAGTTCTTCTGTTTGTAATAAAAGGATATCGGGCACGTCCAGGCCGCCTGTTTTGGCGGAAGTGGCCATTTTTTCTTCAATATAACGCACCGTGTCGTAGCCAAAGTAGCCGGCTAAGCCGCCACTGAAGCGGGGCAGATTCGCCACCGGCGCGGCTTTGAATTGTGCGAGGTAATTGCCGATGAAATCGAGGGGGTTGCCCTGATGGGTTTGTACCACTTGGCCTTGGGTGATGATTTGTGTTGTGTGTGCGTGCACGCGCAGTTGCGTGCGGGCGGGTAAGCCAATGTACGAATAGCGCCCGAAGCGCTCGCCGCCCACCACGCTTTCTAACAAAAAGCCATAGGGGGCATCGCCCACGAGTTTGAGGTAGAGCGATAGGGGTGTATCGAGGTCAGCAAAGGCTTCGAGTATCAGGGGGATGCGGTTGTAGCCTTGGTCGACGAAGGCTTGATATTCGGTGCGAGTGATCATGATGTGGAGCCAGTGAGTGTGTGTGAGGGGAGGGGGAGTTGGTCAAGCCGGTCAATGAAGGCCATTGCGGGTAAATCATCAACACTTTCACCATGGTTATAGCCATAGTTGACCAGTACAGCCGGGCAGCCTGCGGCTTTTGCTGCATGGGCATCGTTGGCGGAGTCGCCCACCATGAGGGTGGCTGCAGGTGCCGATTCCATGATGCGGCAGGCTTCTTGTAGGGGCAGGGGGTCGGGTTTTTTGCGTGGGAACGTATCGCCGCCAAATAGGTGTTCAAAGTGGTTGAGTAAGCCTTTTCTTTCTAATAAAGTGCGGGCGTATTGTGCGGGTTTATTGGTCAGGCAAGCGAGGCGCCAGCCGGCTTGTTGCATTTGCGATAGGCCCGATTGAACACCTGGGTAGATGTATGAAAACTGGCCATTGATGAGGTGGTAATGATGGAAGTAGCGCGCGAGTGCATGATCCCAGCAGCCTTGTTGGATGGGGTCGATGCCGACTTGAAGTAGGGTGTGGCGTAATAGGTTTTCGGTGCCGCGCCCAATGGTGCGCGCAATGAATGCGCGATCGGCGGCTTGTGGATTGCCGCCGAGGTCGCGTATGCATGCATGCAAAGCGGCTTCAAAATCACCGAGGGTATCGACTAAGGTACCATCGAGATCAATCAAAGCCACTTGAATCGGTGAAAATGTGTTCATAGGTGTGATTGTCGCGCTGAATGACCGTTATTTTATGAGTTTGTCGATGAAAGGAATAGCCATGACAGTTTATGCGTTGGGTGAGCATCATCCCAGGGTGCCAGAAAGTGCTTGGGTGGCAGAGTCGGCTGATGTGGTTGGCTATGTACAGTTGGGCGAGCAAACCAGTGTATGGTTTGGGGCTGTGATAAGGGGTGATCAGCCCGAGCCCATTGTGATTGGGGATGGCAGTAATATTCAAGATGGGGCGGTTTTACATAGCGACCCGGGTAAGCCTTTGCGCATTGGTCAGCGCGTGAGTGTAGGGCATCAGGCCATGCTGCATGGTTGTACGGTGGGTGATGGCTCGTTGATTGGTATTGGTGCGATTGTTTTGAACCATGCGGTGATTGGTGAAAATTGCTTGGTGGGTGCGGGTGCCTTGGTGACGGAAGGCAAAGTGTTTGCCGATGGCAGCTTGATCATGGGCAGCCCCGCCAGAGTGGTGAGGGCTTTAACGGCAGAAGAAATTGCTCGGATGCACCGAAATACAGCGCATTATGTGGAGCGGATTGGGGAGTATAAGAATACACTATGTGAAATGGTGCCTTGAGCCTGAGATAGCGGAGTCGCAGTATGGACAAGATCATCGAAACCCAACAACTGATTGGTGAAATCAACCGTATGCATCGTGAATTTTCCAATGCATACTTTGAAACCGGCAGAATGGAAAAAATCAATCTTTCGCGCACCATTGGGAATGTGCCTGCTTCGCACATCTATCAATATCGCTTAACACTGCATGAATGTGTCAATGATTATTTGATGACGGCGAACATCGAAATGAAATACTTTTACCGCGTCAAAACCCGTGAAAGTATTGATGACAAAATTCAGCGCTATTCAACCCGTGAGAACCAATACCCCGTCAACAACTGGCTCAATGATATCTTTGGTGCCCGCATTGTTTTGGGGGCGGGCGCCATTCAATCCATTATTAGCTTACTTGATGTCTGGAAGAACGAATTCAATCTTAAGAACTGGTATGTGCGTGACCAAGATGGCTACCGTGGCTTGCATGTTGATTTTAAGAGTCAAAGCAATTTTTATTACCCTTGGGAGCTACAAATTTGGGATGAGCAAGACATTCAAAGCAACATCCATCATCATGAACAATTCAAGCGAAGTTTTCTGCCTTTGTCAAGGCTCACGAGCGCCATTTAAAAGTGATAGCGGCCTTGTAGAAACTCGACTCGATCGGCTTTGACCAAGTACACGCATCGATGCTCTTGCGTGATGCGCCGCGACCAAACATCAGCGCCCAGGTATTTTAATGGCTGAGGTTTGCCCATGCCATCAAAAGGGTTCTTGAGGATGGCACGAACCAATTCTAATAATCGTTTGGCGGTGCGACGGTCGGCTTCAACCCAATATTGAAGGTCTTCTAAAAATTCAGGGTGGCACACCGCTACACGGTGATGATCAGGCTTTGGTGGGGCTGTCCATGTGCAGCGATTGCGGCCCATTGTTGGGCTGAAAGTGCTGAAGTTGGTACTGTTGAGTGAGTGCAGCAATATAAGTGCAAGTTGTACTAGCGAGACACATTAATGGGAAACCTGGGATCAATACGCATTCGAGGCGCGTATAGGGGAGTATAAGAAACGGCTGTTTGGTGGTTTAGCCTGCGCATTGCTGGTGAGGGTGCGACGGGTTGGGTGTGGATGTTGTGCAACTACCTTTGTAAATTTTTATCATTTATTAATTAAAAGTTGATTATAATCTAGGTAATTGCCATGAGCATTTGGCGATGTAGCTTGGCCTTGTGTAGTTGATGGGGCTCCCTTTAAGATGGTGATAATGAAAGTATTGGAAATGAATAAATCTCAATTGGTGGCGTTGGTTGCTATATCTGCCCTTGCTACAGGCTGTTCAACCCTTACTGGAAGCGGCACCAGTCAAAATTTGTCAGTTATGACTTACACTGTCGATAACAAAGACTTAGTAGGTGCTCAGTGTGAGTTGAAGAATGATGAAGGCACTTGGACTGCTGTGACACCGGCTACTGTGATGGTTCATCGCTCAAACAAAGATTTGATGGTTAAATGTACAAAGGCAGGTTTATCAGACGCCCGTGCTAATGTAGTATCAAAAACTAAGGCTAATATGTTTGGGAATATTATATTTGGTGGTGGTATAGGTGCTGTTATTGATCATGCGAATGGAAGTGCTTACGAATATCCACCCGTTTTGAAGTTGATAATGGGTGAAGACGCAACAATCAAAGAAGCTTCGCGATAATATTTTTAATATGAGTGCCAGAGTTTTTAAACTTCGGCACTTATCCGATATGAGTAAAAGAAACAAGTTTCTAATCTTAATCGCCTTTATTGCATGTTTTTTGATTTTTGCCTTTTCATTCTTTCCTGAAAAAGAAAACGAAGATAAGGAGATTTTAATTACGGTTAGGGAATACGTTCTTAGAAGCTTTCTGAATGAATTGCCAGAGATCAATAAAAAATTGCCCTACAAGGTAGATAGCCAAACAACCTTGAATATATTAAAATTCGAAGAAAATAAAATTGTAAGCATTTATGAGATTGCTTCAAATGCTATTAGCTTTGACCGTTTAGAAAAAATCAAACTACTTATTAAGAAGAAGGCTTGTATTGATGAGATGAAGAAAAAATTATTGGATGTTGATATTGACTTTTTAGATAGATATCAAAATCCAACTGGTGATATTTTATTTGAGGTTAGAATTAACAATTCAGAGTGTGCTCAACTTTAATAATCTCAGTCAATCATTTTCGTTAAATACAGTTTTTAAGAGTAGTATTGATGCATGGTCTGCCTGTAAGAATGTTGCGGATGCATTTGCCCCTGCTGTTCAAGAGCTTTTGCGTCAAGTGGTTACGCATCCCCAATTCGCACAATTGGCAAACTGAATACTTTCACACCTCCGCTACGCCATCCCAGTTACTGCTGAGGATGGCTTTTTTTGATAGCGCTGATTTTCTACAATCAGCCCGCGGGTTTTCGAAACCATAGCCGCTGGAAATTGCAAATAGCAGTGAATCCGATTGCACCATTGGAGTAAATAGTTCACCCTGAATAAATCATAAACCATTGAATAATAACGAATAAATTACAATAATGT
>JAUMCS010000065.1:0-13645 GCA_032122355.1 Burkholderiaceae bacterium | reverse complement strand
TAGGCGAGTCCAATTCCCAATTTTTTCCGGTGGATTAGGAAGATAGGCCACGTCAGCTAATGTGCTGAGTGATGCATCGCGGTTTAAAGTGGTTGCAGTCATAATTTTTAATTCCTGTGAGGTTGATTAAATGGGTTTACTCAGTCGGAGTAATGGTGTTGTTTTGAGCAGGTTTGGCTTGTAGCGCCTTGATTGCCTGTTCGCCTTGTTGTTTAAAGAAGGCTTTGCTGCGCTCATCACTCTCAGCCAATGTTTGTTTGACTCGTAATCTCCATGATTGAGGTAAGCTGACTTTTTTGAAGGCATTTGCTTTGTCTCGATCTGAAGATAGCCACAGAATATCCGCGGGTTTTGTGCATCCCCCAGCCATCACAATCAGCGATATGCCTTTAAATAATTCGCGGTCATAACTCGTTAGACTCATATAGATTCCTCCGCTGCCTTCATCGTTGGAATATGCCCCCTGCCACCCCAACTCCTTACCAGATTTGGGGGCGGTGAAGGGTTCTCGTGATGAATGCCGGAAACCTGGAAGTGATGACCCAAAGCGAGCCCTTAGGTTGGCACTATTTCCAATAAAAAACTGTGAGGTCATACTGCTATGGAGCTCAATATTGGGCATGCACTCATCCCATGCAAAATAAGAAAGCACCGCACAAATAGGCTGAGATGCTGGCGTGTAATTTGCTGGTTTTCATATAAATCCTAAATAAACATCAATTGTCAAAGCAACCCAGTATCCTAGCCTGATTTTTTTAGCATCGACACCCCCAAAAGGGTGCCCCAAAGGGGGGGGGAAGGTGTTAAGCGGCCAACCGTAGAGATTGAATGCCATCCTCATTCAAATCGTTCCAGATTTGCAGGCCGCTGAGTTCTGTGCCACTCAAGCGGGCGTCGCCGTTGTCATCGGTTTTGGTGTTGATCAGGGTGTCACTGATGGGGGTAGATTGGGTGGTGTGGTCGAGTGTGCCGTCGTTGTTGGTGTCTTGGCGTGAGGTGGCGGCCACCATTTTGATGTCTCCAGTTACCGCATCCTGAGTTCCCTGGTAATGAAATGTCTGCTCCGTTATGGTAAACATAGCCAGGCGCAAAAGGGTCGCCGTGATGTTGTTCATCCGGTGCAAATCCATAGCTAGTGCTATTTCCAGCCCCGTCGTTGAGCTCATACCACATATGACCGACCGAAGACGTTCCAGGCTTGCCATTGCCGGCATCATTCATTCGAGTTCCACGTCCCGCGATATTTATAGTTACTGATGGCATGATTTCTCCTTATTTTCCGTGATGTGCTCTGGCAAATGAAATTTGGGCGTACAAAGGTGCTAACTCAGGTGCGCCCGAGATATATTCAACGCTTATCGTATACAAGCCTATCGGTAGGTTTTTGGTGGCTAATGTGGCAGCCCTGCCCATGTATGCTGCGTCTGTTTCTGGGCGCTCTACTATCTCATCCAGCACATGCTTGCCGGTTTCATTTTGGATAATTTGCACTCTAAACTTGGCAGGCACACCAGGTTCTATCCATTCGCCGGATTCAGTCTTTCTCGGACTGCCGAGAATTACACCTAACCGCCATTCTTCCTCAGTCGATTCTTTATCTATAAAATGAGACCATTTTTTCGGCAAAGTGGCATTCCCCCAATACTTTCCTCAAAGCCTGTTGTTTAAATACTGAACTTTGGTGATCAGCAAACCAACAACCGTGCAATCTGTACTGGCGGGATACAAAATCGCTTTGAAAATACAAGCCCCTTTCATTCATTAGATGGTGGATTTAAATAAAATCATCCTCGTGCCACTTGAGCTACTTTTTCCAGCAAACACAACATCATGAAAAGCATTATTTGTATTTCCATTGCACTGTGCGCACTGATCTGCACACCACAGTCTCAAGCTCAGGAATCGAAATTAGACGTTTTTGACAAGACTTTGCTCTCAATCTTTCTGTCGAATAACCTTAAGGTCTTGTGTTTGATCTCAGGCACTACGCACCCGATGGTTAAAAAGATGGTCGAGTATCATCTCCGAGGCTCCGAAAATAACACCGAGTCACCCACTCCAGATGAAATCGCGAAGGCAGCCTACACGTTATTTCCATGCCCCTTCTCACCTTTTCGCAGTGAACTAAGACCCGCCACGGCTAAGGACATTGAAGGGGTTTGGCTTTTCCCCAAATCATCACAACGGCTACGCCATGGCCCTCTATCTCCGGCTTGGAAAGAGCAGGCAATAACTCCTATCAGCTGTGAAGCAATTGCCTACTATCCAGGAGGCGAACAACGAGTCGCTCGCATTGTTGGGCAGATGGAATGCCCATTTTCAAGCGCCAAAGATATGGACTTCACACGAATAAATCCGATAGTTGCAACCTGGAGTTTTAACAAAAGTGGTCGCATTAACGTTGATCGTACAGATATATCCGATCACATCGAAGAGTGGGAGGCATATCTTGTGACTACAGACTTTTCATTCGCAAGTTACTCCTTCAAAAAGGGCGATTTGCTGGCTTACTTGAGGCGAGAGCCCGGCAATGAATACCTTGCGGCTACTTATTTCAGGCATTTGCAACGTCTGCCTTAAGTTAAAACCAAGCCTGCTCCAGAGCCGCTGGTTGGTCAGTAGTGATAGCGCAACTGAGCAATCAGCAAGGAGTCGCCATCCATGCGATAAACGATGCGCTGTTCTTCTGTGATTCTGCGAGACCAAAAACCGGCAAGCGCATGTTTCAAAGGCTCTGGTTTGCCAATGCCCGCCAACGGCTCGCGTTGAATTTCTTTGATCAGTTTGTTGATACGCTCAACCATGCGTTTGTCGTTTTGCTGCCAGTACAAGTAATCTTCCCAGGCCGCTTCAGCAAATATCAGCTTCATTCAGCCAACTTTCGCTCGGTTCCCCCACCCGTAGTCAATTGCTCAACAGCAGTCATCAACCGTTTAGCGTTTGCAGGGCTGCGCAGCAAATAGGATGTTTCCTCAAGCGCCGTAAAATCCTCAAGCGAAAGCATCACAACAGACTGTTGGCCGTTGCGCGTGATAATCAGTGGCTCATGGTCTTCGCAAACACGGTTCATGGTGCTAGCCAAATTCGCGCGGGCAGTAGAGTATGAAATGGCATCCATTATGGGAGCTCCTTATTGTACGCTTAATTGTACAATCAATGCTTGGGGTTGTGCATGTGTATTGACAGGTTGGACTATTCGGCTAAATTGTCATTACTTATCATTAACAGGTAATGACTATGCAAACGGCTTCTATCGCTCATAGCGAGGGCGCAAAAAACGCGACTGTGAAACTTACCGCAGAGGAGCGGGAAGGCATTAAAACGATTGCCACCCTACGCAATAGAACGCCTCACTACATCATGAAAGAGGCCATTCAACTGTATCTAAAACGCGCTGAGGCTGAAAAAGAGTTCATTCAATCGGCTTTGGATTCGCGGGAACACTTGCGGGCTACTGGGCTACATATCACACAAGACGAATTTAGCGCATGGGTGAAATCAATACAGAAAAATCCTGAAACACCTATGCCCGTATGTCGAAAATAATCTATTCACAAAATGCACAATCTGACCTAAACCGGCTTTATCTTTTCCTAGTTGATAAGGATATTGGACCGCCTGCCTATCGGGTTGCTTTAATCTGTTGATACACAGCCTGCATCAGATGTTTTGCGGCAATATTTTTAAAGGCTTCATCATTCATCAGGCGAACGAAAATGTCTTCATTGCCCTCCATGCGTTCGATGAACAGGTGTTCAAGTTGCTTATTGAATACGGGCTCGAAGTTTTCCATGCTATTGGCCATGACGGCTTGTCGTAACTGTTCATTGGCTACAGCTGTTTCACGCACTTGATCGAAGAAAAGCTGATCTGCGGGGGTGAACTCCGTGCCAAAGCGCTCATTGAGTTTTTCTACTAAGGTTGATAGCTGTACATCTTCTTCCGCTTGTCCTGTACCTACTTCGGTGGGGCCATATAGGGCTTGGCTTTCACCGACCTTAAGGTCTATGGCTCCTTCACTGATTTTTTGCAGGCGATAGTATTTGAGCTCAACCTCATCGTCAAACTGCACGGTTCGGTTATCTGCATTGCGCGGCAGTTTCGTCAATAAAAAACGGGTGTAGGTGTAGAGTTTCTCGTGTTCAGAATCTTGGTATGGCACAATCTGTGAAACAAAGCTATACAGGTGACGAAAACTCACCAATTGCCCCTTCAATAGATTTTGGTCTTCTTCTGCAAGTTGCTTAAATCGCTCAATGGCCAGATCAAGCAGGGCATTCAATTTTTTGTGCTCCCCGCCGGTGGGGTTCAGGCGATTACGGAACCAAATCTCGCACCAATCATTGACCTCTGCCTCGGTGTAAACTTTCCAGCCAGCCAGAGTATGTGCCAGTGTGTTGAGTTGTTGCGGATCGGTATCTTCGCCCTTGTCGGTTACCTCGTAGTACGGCTTGAATGCTTCGTAGATTTCTTGGGGTTCATTGACAAAATCCAGCACGAAAGTATCGGACTTACCCCGTGTGGTGCGATTCAGGCGCGACAATGTTTGTACAGCCTGTATGCCTGACAAACGCTTGTCAACGTACATGCTGTGTAACAGGGGTTGGTCAAAGCCGGTTTGGTATTTTTCAGCCACCAGTAAAACTTGGTATTGCTCGGTGTCAAATTTTTCTGGTAGTTCTGATTCCTTGATGCCGTTGTTCATGTTCACTTCGGTGAATTTTTTGTCGGCATACTCTTTGAGTGTGATCTCGCCTGAAAAAGCCACCAGCGATTTGACGTCGGTGTAGCCCTTGTCCTTGATGTATTTATCAAACCCCAGCTTGTAGCGCACGGCATGTTCACGCGAGCCGGTCACCACCATGGCTTTGGCTCTGCCGCCAATTTTGTGGCGAGTATGCGTGCGGAAGTGCTCCACAATCACTTCCACTTTTTGCGTGATTTCGTAGTCATGAAACTCCACAAACCGAGCCAGTGCGCGTGCAGCCTTGCGGCGTGGCACCTCTGGGTCGGTTTCTATCTTTTGGATCAGCTTGTAGTAGCGCTTGTAGCAGGTGTAGTGCGCCAGTACGTTGTGAATAAAACCTTCCTCAATGGCTTGCTTCATGCTGTAGTGGTGGAATGGTGCCTGGCCGTTGGGGCCTGGTTCGTTGAAAACGGCCAGGGTCTTGAACTTCGGCGTGGCCGTGAAGGCAAAGAAGCTCAAATTCGGCTGTTGGGTGCGCTTGAGTTGTTCGCGCAGCAGTGCCTTTTTTGCATCCTCGCTCAAGGCATCGTCGTCCATGTCCAATAATTGCTCGGCAATGGCTGATTCAATGCCGTCAGCGTTCAAGATTTTGCGCAGCTCCATGGCCGTTTCACCACTTTGCGAGCTGTGCGCTTCGTCCACGATCACCGCGAAACGCTTGCCCGCTGTTGTGATGTCCAGCGATTTTCCGCTGGCCTCTAAAGTGCGAATGGCTTGGGTGATGAAGGGAAATTTTTGAATGGTAGAAATGATGATGGGTACGCCATTGGCCAGTGCCTCTGCCAATTGCTGTGTGTTTTTGTCGATTTTTTGTACTACGCCCAGTTTGTGTTCAAACTGGTAAATCGTGTCTTGTAGCTGTTTATCCAATACGCGCCGGTCGGTGATGACCACTACCGAGTGAAATATCTTTTCGTTGTTGGCATTGTGCAGGTTCGATAGCCGGTGTGCCAGCCACGCAATCGAGTTGGATTTGCCTGAGCCAGCAGAATGTTGGATTAAGTAATTGTGGCCTGAGCCATATGCTTGTGCGTGATGGGTTAATGCGCGCACGGCATCGAGTTGGTGGTAACGCGGAAAAATCATCGATTCTTTGTGGTGGCGCTTGATGCCCTTATCGGTAACGATGGTTTTTTCCTCGATATCCAAGTGAATAAATCGTGCCAAGATGTCCAACAGGCTGTCACGGGTCAACACCGTGTGCCAAAGGTAGCTGGTACGCACATCGCCTGCTGCGGGTGGGTTACCTGCGCCGTGCTCATATCCGAGGTTAAAGGGTAGAAAAAAGGTGTTTTTGCCCTCTAATTTGGTGGTCATGAATACCAACTCGGTATCGACGGCAAAATGGACGAGGCAGCGTTGTTTGAAGGCGAACAACAAATCTTTGGGGTCGCGCTCAAAACGGTACTGGTATTTGGCATTTTCCACGTTCCAGCGTGTGGCAGACATGGGGTTTTTGAGTTCTAGCGTAGCCACGGGCAAGCCGTTTACGGCCAGTACCACGTCGGGGATGGCGCCGCTTTGGGTTTTGACTTGCCGCACGATGGTTAATCGGTTGTGGCGATAACGCTCGGTGCTTGCGGGGTCTAGTTGGGTGTTGGGTGCAAAGTAAGCCAGCCTCACCGTTTTGCCTGCGCACCTAAAACCCTCGCGCAGAACGGCCAACGCCCCTTTGGCAGCCAGCTCCTTCACCAAACTTTCCAGCAGCATCGCAGGTGCTTTGGCCGCATCCAGCTGGGTCAGGCGTATCCAAATCTTGGGCTGGGTTTGCTGCACAAAGGCAACGACATCCGCCGGAAACAGTGCCATTTCTGGGTCGTAGCTGGTGGGTTCACCTTTTTCGTAGCCGCCGCTGCTGATCAGTGCCTGCTCGATGTCATTTTCGAAGTCGATTTCTTTGTGCATAGTCATTTTTTGGTTGATGGATGCCGATTGAATAGCCTATACTTCGGATAAGTGGATTGGGGGTGCCCGGTCGGCGCTATAGCCTCGGTGAGTTTCATCGGGGCTTTTCGCTTTCTGAGGCAGGGTAAATTTTCAGGCCCCAGCCTTCGTAACCTTTACCCATGAGATCTCTGCTGCCATCGTAATAAATCTTGATCGCTGGTGATGGTCATACGCGCTCCTCTACAGCTTTCACAGCAGATGCGCTGGGAATCTGAAAATCGCGCACATCGATTTTTCCGGTGACGGCATTGGTGATCAGGGCGGAGCGGTATTCGGTCAATCGACAAATTACATCTGCTGCCTTTGACATCTGCACGTCAAGTTTTTGATTTACCTTATTGATGTAGTCGATGATGTCCTGCTGCTCATTTACAGGAGGCAACCCAATTCGAAAGTCTTTGAGGAACGTTTCTGGGACGCGCTTTTGCCCCCCAGCACCGTACATCTCCGACTCACCAATGCAACGAAACGGATGCGACATTGTGAGTTGGAATAGATAATCCGCCAGGAGCGTATCGTCCGAGCGCATCACATGCAGTTCAGTCGTTCCGAACGCCATATCATTTTTTAGCCTGCGAGCAATTGCACCTTTGCTATTCTCAAAGCACGGGGTTATTTTGGCTACAACGACATCGTTTTCTGCAAAGTATGTATATCCTCCGCCAATTTCCCCAAGATATTTCACCGCATCTAGATTCAGGCCACCAAACTCGCCAACCGCCTCCATTGGAATGAATGAGACCAATTCATCATCATTCAGCTTGATCTCGGTCTTGCTAGGATTTGTTTTCATGCAAAATCGCAATCGCTTAGGTACCCAATGCGCCGGAATCTCCCCCAGCCACGCCACCCCCGAATCCTTCATCGCCACATCCGGATCAAGCCCCTTGGTGACGGCATGGCTGATCAGCGCCGTGCGCTTTTCGGCTAGCTTGTCGAGCAGCGTTTTTTTCTTCTCAATCAGGGCATCAATTTGTGCGGTTTTGAAATCGAGGAAACGGGCAATGGCTTGTTGTTCGTCAATTGGTGGATAGGTAATTGGCTCATTGAGATAGGCTTGACTATCCAGATTCTGAATGCCCGTCGTTTGCTTTATTGATCTGAAGTTGACCCGCCCCGAGTAGAGATGTGAATGTAGGTAGGTCAGGAATCGCGAGTTCATTTCACCACTTGCGACCATTCTTGCAATGAAATTTGAGGTCACAGCAGGAAAAGTCTGATTGAATTCAACGACAGCCCCAACGAGCTGCTGCTCGCCACCTCCGGATTTCTCTAAAAGCAAATCACCATTGTTAAGCAAGCGGTTACGGCGGTCTTTTTCAGCGATGCCGCGCATCGTCAGTTTCTCCTTGGAAACGCGCAAAGACTGTCGATCAAAGTCCGCAACACGGATACAGACCAGATCGTCATCGCCATCAGGCTCAACCCCCCAGACACCGTTCTGGCAGGACGAGATAGACCATTTGGCGCGGTCAATTCCCCAATGTGAGGGGACCTCAGGAAACCAATCGCACCCAGTAGTTTTGTATGCTGAATAGGCGGGGTATTTCATGCCTTAGCCTCTTGCCAAATCGCCCTATGTTCCCAATCTGCCGGGAAGCCCATGCGCTGCAGATCAATAGCGTGCTGTGCCAGCAAAGTTTTCAGGCGCTGCTTCCAGTGATGCTGCGGGCTGATGCAATCTAGTAGCCATGCTAGCACGGTCAGCGTATTGTATATGCGGCGTGAGTCCTGTTGGTTCAGGCTGCTCACCAGCGCGGGTGGGCGGTGACTGGGCAAACGAAATGTGAAGGTGAATTCACGATTCCACAGGCGACTGTGGTGGGCGCAGAAATTGCGAATAATGCTGAGGTGGTGCAAAAAGGACGTGAGATTGATTTCGTCCATATCATAACGGTGCGCTACCGCATTGCGATCTGCCCCGTGGCACAGGTTGCCATACCATTTGGATAACTGGCCCAGCGTCATGATTTCGACCACAGCCCACACGGGCGGGAAGGGTTCGTCATACTTCTGATAGTGATGTTGCAGAAAAGTTTCGTGGCTCTTACGTGCCTCGGTTTCCAGCTTCTGGCTTTGTTGGCTGTAATCCCAATTACGGGTGGCCTTCTTGAACAAGTTAGCACTCAGGTGCGCATGCGGGCCGTAGCGGTGCGCGAGGATATAAGCCCAGCCGGTGCGCACAGAAACTTCAACACGTTCGATGGCATCCAGTACCAGTAATCGCAATTCACGGTCGAACACGTACAGGTTATGGACATCGGCAAAACGGGTGCCGGGCTTAAAGGTGTGACTAGCATGATCGGCCTCGAAAGGCAGCCAGTAAGCACCTAGCCGGTAGTAGTTGAGATGCCCGAGGTAGTGAAGCGCCTCAGCGCGATCTGCGCAGGATAATCCACGTTGGATCAACTGATCGAGCTGCTGCTCGTGGGTGAATGGGAGCTTGTTGAACTTCATTTTTCCATCCCTGGAAAAAAGTAACCCCCCATGGTGCGCATCGTGGAGAGGCGTGGGGGGTGTTGTTGCAAACTATTATACGCAAAGGCATGCCCTTGCGCCAGAAAAATATGGAGCGCTGGAACGCAGATGTGACAAATCGTATGCGCCATTATCACACCACCTCACCCAACATCGCCACAATCTCTTTTTCCAGCTCACTGATTTCGCTTGCGATCACATTCAGCGGACGTGGCGGTTGATAAACATAGAAGTGCCGCGTGAGCGGGATTTCATAGCCCACTTTGGTTTTGCTGTGGTCAATCCAGGCATCGGGCACGTGCGGTAGCACTTCAGCGTTGAGGTAGACCTCGCAGTGGTCTTTCACCAGTGCCAACAACGCCTCAAAGCCAGTTTCGTTATCGTAGCCCAGCGGCAGTGGCAATTCAATATCACCTGGCAGAGCCACGATTTCGGTGTCGCGCAGATCGGCATCCGGTTCCGGCTTGCCCTTGGTATCCAAACAAATGTCGGCCTTGGGATCGCGCTCCGACAACGCCGCCAGGATCGCTTTCTTCACTGGCGTAGAAACCTTATTCGGTAACTTTTTCAGGGCTGCATCAAGCACAGCCTCAAACGCGGGGCGATTGCGATACAGAGTTTGCCCATCCATGCTTTGCAGCGCAGCCTTGATGGCCGATTGCATTTCTTGCCCCGCTGCAATTTCTGCACGATAGGCGGCATCTTCCTTGCGCTTTTTGCTGCTGGCTAGATTCACAAAGGCCATTTGTTCATCTAACCGTGCGATGCGTTCCGCACTCGACTGAAAATTCAAGCGCAGCGGGCGCTCTACCGTGATTTTGAGAAAACCAAACTCACGATTATTGAAAATTTTGCTGCAAACACGATGCTCGGCCTTGCTATCTGCCCACACCTCACTTTGTGCATCATGGCCGTGTTCGGCATACAGCCGCACCAGTTCTTTGATGTGTTCATCTGATAGCTCGTTGCGCTTATTGCCCAAGCTCTTAGCCATCTTCTTGAAATGGCGCGTGCCATCTATCAATTGCACCCGACCTTGGCGATGCGCTGGCTTTTTATTGGTCACAATCCAAACATAAGTGTAAATGCCAGTGTTATAAAACATCTGGTCTGGCAAGGCCACCACTGCATCGAGCATATCGCGCTCAATAATCCAGCGGCGAATGTTAGATTCACCCGATCCGGCATCCCCCGTAAACAGCGGTGAGCCATTGAACACAATGGCAATTTTCGAGCCATCACCGCCCATTTGCACCGGATTGTGCATCTTCGAGATCATGTGTTGCAAAAACAGCAGCGATCCATCATTGATGCGGGGCAGGCCAGCCCCAAAACGGCCAAAGAAGCCTTGATCTTCGTACTCCTCACGAACAAAATCCTCTTCCGGCTTCCACTCCACGCCAAATGGGGGGTTGGCCAACATGTAATGAAACTTCTTATTCGGGTGGCCGTCGTGCGGCATGAAGCCGTTGGTTTTGTTCTTGGCGTCTTTGATGCCCAGGGTGTCCCCATAGATCAGGTTGTTGATGGGCTTGTCTTTTATCAGCAGGTCAGCACAACAAATGGCATAAGACTCGGGGTTGTATTCCTGCCCAAACAATTCGATGTTGGCTTGAGGGTTCTTGGCTATCGCCGCTTTCTCAGATTCAGACAGCATACCGCCGGTACCCGCCGTGGGGTCATACACGCTGCGGTAAATCCCTGGCTCAAAAATGCCATCTTCCCCAGTGAAAACCAATTCAACCATGAGGCGAATAACCTCTCGTGGTGTGAAGTGATCACCGGCCTCTTCATTGGCTTGCTCATTGAACTTGCGCACCAGCTCTTCAAATAGGTAGCCCATTTGCAAATTGCTGATGGCTTGGGGCGACAGGTCAACGCCACTGTCGCAGAATTCTTTGATGATCAAGAATAATCGGTTCGCTTCATCCAACTTGGCGATCTCGGCCTCGAACTCGAACTTGTCGAAAATGTCACGGGCGCGTGGCGAAAAGCCCTGTATGTAGGCGATCAGGTTACCCGCGATGTTGGGCGCATCGCCCAGCAGCTTTTCAAACGTGAAGCCACTTGTGTTGAACAGCTCCTGCTCGCGGCCGGTAGCGGCAATGCGCGAGAGTGCTCTTTCCAGTGCTAGGCCGGTGATGCCTTTTTCTTCCAAACGCTTTTTTTCATCTAGTACCATCTGTTTGTTTTCGGCCAGCACCAGATCAAAGCGGCGCAGAACAATCAGCGGCAGCATCACGCGGCGGTACTGCGTCGGACGGTATGGGCCGCGAAGCTTGTTGGCGATGTTCCAAATGAAGCCAACGAGGTTTTGGTGGGATGTGTCTTGCATGGGCAATTCCTAAATGCGATTAAATTTGCTGGGCAGATGGAACATCCACCACCAGCCACGGCACATGAGCCTGTTTTTCTACGATGATTTGATGGCCTTCCAGCCGATAGCTTAGTTGGCAAAGGTGCCGGGGGTTAGACAGCACCGCCGGATTAAAAATGGCCACATTCTCACCGCTGGGCTGCCGCACCGAGCGAGTTAAAAGCCCGGGGTGGCCTTCGCGATGAATACGCGCACCTACTGAATGGCAATACGCATAGTCAAACGGGTGCAACAGTTCGGGGTGGCCCCCAGCGGCTTGGCGCAAATCCAGCAAAGCCGCACAACAAGCCACTGAGTACACCTTACGCTCAGCCACCACCGGCAAACCCTCAAAACCCGCATCGGTCAGCAAACCCCGATACCAATGGTAGGCCGATTCATAAACCGATGTTTCAACCGAGTCACAACCATACCAAACACCGTAACTGCCATCCGAAAACCGGCTAGACTGCCAATGCTTGAATGGCCAAGTGATGGCATTGAACCACTGTGCGTCTTCAAAAGGGCGGTCAATAATCGGCATTCGTGACTGATAGGGCGGGGGCTTGATTTCATCTTCTACCTGTTGTGCCAATGCCCACTCGGCGGGATCCGCTGATAAATCATCAAACAAATCTTGTGATTCACATAACGAAACAATATTGCGCACCTGATCGCAGCGCATATCCGCTAAAGTGAGTTGAGCAAATAAAGAATTCATACCAATACTCAACAAAAAATGCCACCAACAAACCTCATTGGCCGCGCGCCCGATCCAGATAGCTGCGCACCATCAGCAGCCCCGTAAAGCCCCATTGCTTCACCACCTCAACCGGCGTTAAGTTGTCAAAAGCCTTGTTGCGTGCGCTCATCCAGCGGTAGGCTAGATCGCGATTTTGCGGAAATAGCAAACGTAAATTTTTGTGTATGCCCAGTAAATGGCCTACACGCTCAAACTGGTCGCGGCTGGTACCGATGGGCTTACCGCTGCGGTAGTTAGAAAGCGCAGCACGGTTGTTGCTGGCAATGCCCAGCATCGCCGCTTGATCCTCGGTGCTCAACTTCCAGTGATCCAGCAAAGTCATGACCATTTTGGCTAACGCGCCTCGGTCGGTCGATGCACTTACTTCACGCTCAATAGCAGCTCCCATGATGGGCTCCTTTCAATCAGCTTGATGGTGTCGTTCATGCAAACAATTTTAGCGCAATGTTATGATAATTGCAATATTTGTTTTTATAAAAACAATCGCAATGGGGCTATAACACCTTTAAGCCAGAGCCAAACCCATAAAAACACACATACCCACCCAATGATTCAGGGTAAATGCTTTAAAGCAACCCTCGCGGGTACGATGGCGAATAAGCCAAAAATGAATCAATACTTGCGCGGTGGCTAATGCCAACCCCGCATAAAACCAAAAGCTCACCTTGAGCATTTGCCCTAAACTAAACCAAATGCCGAGATGTAAGAAATAAAAAAGCATCACGGCGGTTACATCCCATTTGCCTAGGGTGATGGCTGAAGTATGAATACCGATTTTGAGGTCATCATCACGGTCTACCATGGCGTATTCGGTATCGTAGGCCAATACCCAGCATAAGTTACTCGCCATCAATGCCCAAATGTATTTTTGATGCATAGCCACCGAGCCATAAGCAGCAGCAAAGGCCATGGGAATACCCATGGAAAAAGCCAACCCGAGTATCGCTTGCGGCATACTCAAGTGCCGTTTGGTATAGGGGTAGAGCACAGTAATGACAAACGCGGGTAGGGCCCACAGCACGACTTCAATGCGTGTGGTCAGGGCGCAGCCCAGGGCCACCAGCGCCAACACGGCACCCAGCCCCAGCGCCTCACGTGGGGTAATGGCCCCCGATGTGACAGGCCGCTTTGCGGTGCGTTTGACGTGCCGGTCAAATTCACGGTCGGCGACATCATTGATGCAGCAGCCGGCACTGCGCATGAGTATCGTGCCAGCTACAAATACGCCCAGCACATGCCATCCCGGAAAGCCGCCAAAGGCAATCCACAACGCACTGAGCGTAGGCCACAGCAGCAATAGCCAACCCGCTGGCCTATCCCAGCGGAT
The DNA here is from genome assembly GCA_032122355.1 of Burkholderiaceae bacterium. Classification (GTDB taxonomy): domain Bacteria; phylum Pseudomonadota; class Gammaproteobacteria; order Burkholderiales; family Burkholderiaceae_C; genus RFTU01. The sequence goes on along the minus strand of JAUMCS010000065.1, from coordinate 27 downwards.
GAGGTCAAGGTACAAGCGCCCTTTACT
>JAUMCS010000064.1:0-3441 GCA_032122355.1 Burkholderiaceae bacterium | reverse complement strand
GCCAACCCTGCTAATAAAGATGCAACCGCAAACGCCGCCGCAAACTGATATTCGTTATAAACAATTTCGATATGCAAGGGCAAAGTATTGGTCATACCCCGAATATGGCCAGACACCACACTCACCGCACCAAATTCACCCATGGCACGGGCATTACACAAAATCACCCCATACAACAAAGCCCATTGAATATTAGGCAATGTCACGCGGCGGAACATCTGCCAGCCATTCGCACCCAAAACCCGTGCGGCTTCTTCTTGCTCAATGCCTTGCGCCTGCATCAAAGGAATCAACTCTCGGGCAATAAAAGGAAATGTCACAAAAATTGTGGCCAGCACAATACCGGGTACTGCGAAAATAATTTTCAAATCATGTTCGCGCAGCCACTCACCCCACCAGCCTTGCAAACCGAATACCAACACATAAATCAAACCTGCGATCACGGGGCTCACTGAAAATGGCAGATCGATCAAGGTCAGTAAAATATTTTTCCCCCGAAAATCAAACTTCGTAATCGCCCAGGCTGCCGCCACACCAAACACCAAATTCAGCGGTACGCTGATCAATGTGGCAGTTAAAGTCAGGTAAATTGCTGAAAGGGCATCGGGGTCGGTAATAGCTGCCAAATAGACTTCCCAACCTTTTCGTAAAGCCTCATAAAAAACGGTTGCAAGAGGGACAAACAAAAAAATGCTCATGAATGCCAAAGCCGCGCCAATCAATAAACGGCGCACCCATACGGGTTCAGTGGTTGCGTGCATCAATTTCCTCCTACCCGACGTCGTGACCACGCTTGCAGCAAATTAATGCCTAGCAGCAAAGTAAACGAGGCCAACAACATCACCACCGCAATGGCAGTTGCACCTGCATAATCGTATTGCTCGAGTTTAGTAATAATCAGCAGAGGTGTGATTTCACTTACCATGGGCATATTGCCAGCAATAAAAATCACTGAGCCATATTCGCCCAAGGCACGCGCAAAGGCCAGCGCAAAACCCGTGAGCAAAGCGGGTGTCACAATCGGAAAAATCACTTTACTGAATGTTTGCCAACGGTTAGCACCCAGCGTAGCTGCCGCCTCTTCCAGTTCGCGATTGATATCTTCCATCACAGGCTGCAAGGTACGCACCACAAAAGGCAGGCCGATAAACACCAAGGCCACCCACACCCCAATCGGAGTAAAACTCACTTGAAAGGGCAGCCATTGCCCAATCCACCCATTCGTGCTCCAAATAGCGGTTAGAGCAATACCTGCTACAGCGGTAGGCAATGCAAAGGGCAAATCGACCAAAGCATCCATCACCCGCTTGAGGGAAAAATCATACCGCACCAGCACCCAAGCAGTAATCAGCCCAAAAACCGCATTCAATAATGCTGCTAATAACGAAGCCCCAAACGTGAGCTGATATGAAGCCACTACGCGCGGGGTGGTAGTGGCTGCAAGGAATTCATCCCAAGTGAGGGTGAAGGTTTTAAGAAATGCTGCCGATAAGGGGATGAGAACAATCAAGCCCAAATAAAAAAGGGCAAAACCCAGGGCCAAATCGAACCCGGGTAAAACCGTATGTCGGCGCAACAATGTGCGTGAAAAAATCATATCAATACTCAGTTATGGGCACCCTCTGGGTCATCTTGCAGTAAGAACAGGCGATCATAGCCTGCTCTTACTCACCGATTAGCGTTTGGTATAAATTTGATCAAACACCCCACCATCATTGAAATGTTCAGCCTGTGCTTTGGCCCAGCTACCAAACAACTCATCCAATTTAAACAAGTTGACTTTCGGGAACTGTTTAGAAAACTTGGCAGCCACTTGAGGATCCACAGGCCGATAATAGTTTTCAGCAGCAATGGTTTGGCCTTGTGGGCTGTACAAAAATTCCAGGTAGGCACTGGCTTCTTGGCGTGTCTTTTTGCGGTCTACGTTTTTATCCACCAAGGCCACAGTCGGTTCAGCCAAAATGCTCAATGAAGGCGTGATGATATCGAACTTATCGGGCCCTAATTCCTTAGCAGCCAGATAGGCTTCATTTTCCCACGAAATAAACACATCGCCCACACCGCGTTCTGTAAACGTCACTAAACTACCACGCGCACCCGCATCCAGTACCGGAACGTTTTTATACAAGCTGGACACAAACGCCTTGGCTTTGGCTGCGTCACCGCCTTGCTTTTTCAGGGCATAGCCCCAGGCGGCTAGATAATTCCAACGCGCACCACCGGAGGTTTTGGGGTTTGGAGTGACGACTGCAATACCAGGTTTGACCAAATCGTCCCAATCTTTAATGCCCTTGGGGTTTCCTTTGCGCACTAAAAAAACGATGGTGGATGTATAAGGAGCGCTATTGTGGGCTAAGCGCTTTTGCCAGTCTTTGGGTAGTAAATTCGCCTTGTTGTGCAGTTCATCCACATCATAGGCAAGTGCCAGGGTCACGACATCGGCATCAAGGCCATCGATAACCGAACGTGCTTGTTTGCCAGAGCCGCCATGGGATTGCTTAACAATGACATTGTCGCCCGTTTTGGCTTTCCAGTGTGCGGCAAAGGCTTTATTAAAGTCCACATAAAACTCGCGGGTGGGGTCATAGCTCACATTCAGCAATGTGACATCCTTGGCCCACAGTGCGGGCGATGAAACACCACCCAATAAGGCCAGGCTTAAGGCGGCTACTGCGGTTCTGAAATTCTTCTTACTCGACATGATCACTCCATATTAACCAATGAAAAAAACAATGTTAGTGAGTGCGATATCAAATAACAACGAATATTTATGCATGTTGATATGCGATTTTCATATATGAACATGGAAGTCGTAAAAAAACCGAGCGGGGGCTCGGTTTTTCTGCCAATCACTAGACCCGCCTTGGAAGTTAAAAGTCGGCAGACTGTTGCTTTAGCGTACAACAGGTACTCATACAACAGCTTATGACGGTTTGAAAATCTTATAGGAAACAAAATTATATTGATCGTTGACATTACCTGCTGAACTTCGATCGTAAAGAAAGGCATGCAGGCCTTGGCTTGTGAAAACACCTACACCTACCATATCATAAGTTACGGCAGAAATGATTCCAGGGCATGCAGGTAGCACCTCCTTTAGCTCAAGAAGAAATACGGATAACTCGAGATCGTATAATTTTATACTCCAAGAATTGGATGCAGATCCACTTTTTTTGTTAGCAAAATCGGCACAAGGTTTTGCTTTACTCATATCTGGGTATAATCCATCAAACATCTCATATTTAAAATTACTGACATGAGATGTGTATATATAATTGTTGGTTACTAAGCCAGTAAGCGAGACTGGCTTGAATGGCCCATAAAATGAAGTTGAATCTATCCTGAATCCGTGACCTCAAATCCCACTGCCTGCCTTTCGACCCGAATATCCCAACTCCGATCCAATATTCTCGTGAATCGACCCAAACAAACCACGCGCAC
>JAUMCS010000063.1:0-3832 GCA_032122355.1 Burkholderiaceae bacterium | reverse complement strand
CGGCACTCTCATGACATCTTTGATCGCGCTATTGATTGCCGTACCGGTGAGTTTTGGTATTGCATTGTTTTTAACGGAATTATCTCCAGGATGGCTGCGTAGGCCCTTGGGTACAGCCATTGAGCTTTTAGCTGCAGTCCCTTCTATCGTTTACGGTATGTGGGGCTTATTGGTGTTCAGTCCTTTGTTAGCTGAATATGTACAGCAACCCTTGCAAGCAGCATTCAAGGGCGTTCCTCTTTTATCCTCTTTTGTTTCTGGTCCGCCGGTGGGTATTGGCTTGCTATCAGCCGGAATTATTCTGGCCATCATGATTATTCCTTTCATCGCTTCTGTGATGCGGGATGTATTTGAGGTGACCCCGCCTTTGCTGAAAGAGTCGGCTTATGGGTTGGGCGCAACCACTTGGGAAGTGATATCCAAGGTGGTGTTGCCCTACACCAAATCGGGGGTTATTGGTGGCATTATGTTGGGCTTAGGTCGTGCGTTGGGTGAAACCATGGCGGTAACTTTTGTGATTGGTAATTTTAATCAGCTCGATTCGCTATCGCTATTTCAAGCCGCCAACAGTATTACTTCTGCATTAGCCAACGAATTTGCTGAAGCAGGGGAGGGCTTGCATCAGTCCTCACTGATTTACCTTGGCTTATTGTTATTTTTAATCACCGTGGTTGTGCTGGCTTTATCTAAATTGCTGTTGGCCAAAATGAGCAAACTCGAAGGAAAGCGATCATGAGTAGTAAGACAGCAGTTTTTACTGAAACTCAGCAAAAGTTACGCTTAGCTAAGCATCAACGGCGCAAATATGTGAACCGGTTAGCCTTAACATTAGCCATGCTGGCGATGGCTTTCGGTATATTTTGGTTGATATGGATATTGTTTGAGACTATACGCTTAGGTATTGGTGGGATGACATGGTCTGTATTTACAGAAATGACCCCCCCACCCATGGCCGAGGTAGGCGGCTTGGCGAATGCCATTTTTGGTTCTTTTGTGATGGCAGGCCTTGCCACATTACTGGGTACACCCATTGGTGTCATGGCGGGTATTTACTTGGCAGAGTACGGGCAAAACACCTGGTTGGGTCGCTCTACTCGCTTCATCAATGACGTTTTGTTGTCTGCGCCATCGATTGTGATTGGTTTATTCATCTATACGGTTGTAGTGGCCAAGGTTAAAGGGTTTTCTGCCTATGCCGGGGTACTCGCTTTAACCTTAATCGTGATTCCCATCGTTATTCGTACCACGGAAAATATGCTGAGCTTAATACCCAATGCTCTACGCGAAGCCGCTTATGCACTGGGGACACCCAAATGGCGTGTGATAGGCTCTATTACTTTTAAAGCAGCACGGTCAGGGGTGATTACGGGGATTTTATTGGCTGTTGCACGTATCTCTGGCGAAACGGCTCCGTTGTTATTTACAGCACTGTCCAACCAGTTTTGGTCGGCTGATCTGTCAGGCCCGATGGCCAGTTTACCTGTGACTATTTTCAAGTTTGCTATGAGCCCTTATGAGAATTGGCAGCAGTTGGCATGGGTAGCGGTTTCCATCATCACGATGGGTGTATTGGCCCTCAACATCATTGCACGTACTTTATTTGGTAACAAAACATAACCACCAACCCTACAGCTAATGGATTACTCATGGATACTCGTGTCATTACGCCACTACATACACCAACCAAAATTGCCGTCAAAAACTTGAATTTTTACTACGGGCAATTTCATGCCTTGAAAAATATCAACTTGGAACTGCCTGAGAAAAAAGTAACTGCGTTTATCGGGCCATCGGGGTGTGGCAAAAGCACTTTATTGCGCACCTTTAATCGTATGTTTGAGCTCTACCCCGAGCAACGTGCCGAGGGGGAAATTTTAGTCGATGGTAACAATATTCTGAACCGCAAGCTGGATGTCAGTCTGATTCGTGCCAAGATTGGTATGGTATTTCAAAAGCCGACTCCTTTTCCCATGTCTATTTATGACAATATCGCTTTCGGTGTGAAGTTATTTGAGAATTTATCTCGTAATGACATGGATGAGCGCGTAGAGTGGGCGCTGCGTAAGGCTGCTTTATGGACGGAAGTGAAAGATAAACTTCAACAAAGTGGTTCCGGTTTATCGGGTGGGCAACAGCAGCGTTTGTGCATCGCGCGGGGTATCGCTATTAAACCCGAGGTTCTGTTGTTAGATGAGCCCTGTTCAGCCCTTGATCCGATTTCAACCGGAAAAATTGAAGAATTAATTGGTGAACTCAAAACCGATTACACCGTGATTATTGTGACGCATAATATGCAGCAAGCCGCTCGTTGTTCAGATTACACCGCCTATATGTATTTGGGTGATTTAATCGAATTTGGTGTGACGTCTGAAATATTCATGAAGCCCGCTAGAACAGAAACAGAAGACTATATTACCGGGCGCTTTGGTTAACCTACAACAGAAAGTAAGGGGTGAAGGTATGACGGATAAACACTTGTCAACACAGTTTGATGCCGAGCTCAGCGGCATTTCTAACCGTGTTCTACAAATGGGGGGGTTGGTTGAATCACAGGTTAGCCAGGCTATTTATGCGTTGAGTAAATTCAGCGCGGAAACGGCCCAGCAAGTTCTTGAGCAAGAGATCAAGGTTAATCAGATGGAAATGGAGATCGATCATGATCTCTCGGCCATTATTGCTCGTCGTCAACCCACAGCTAGGGATTTGCGCCTTCTGATTGCGATCAGTAAATCCATTACCAACCTTGAGCGTGTGGGGGATGAAGCGGCCCGCATTGCTCGTACAGCTTTACGTTTGATCGAGGCCGGAATTTCAATGCGTATGCCGGTTTCTGATTTGTGCTATGAGTCAGATCTAGCCGTAGCACAGTTACGCAAGGCATTGGATGCATTCGCTCGTTTAGATACTGAGAAAGCCTTCGAGGTATTGAAGCAAGATGATCAAATTGATCAGGAATTCGAGGGCCTCATGCGTAAACTGATCACTTATATGATGGAAGACCCCCGAACCATCTCTAATAGCATTGATTTGGTATTTGTCGCCAAGGCAATTGAGCGGGTGGGTGACCATGCCAAGAACTTAGCGGAAGTGATTATTTACATCGTTAAAGGCACTGATGTGCGGCATTACAAGCCGAATGAAATCCATGAAGTGTTGAAGTAATTTTCAATGCTCCATGATTATTCCTCTCGCGATTAAGTGATGGCTACTGTATTGGTTGTAGAGGATGAGCCAGCGGTTGCAGCGCTGATTGAGTTAAACCTTGAGCATGCGGGCTATACCGTTAAATGCGCTCAAGATGTGGCTGAAGCTAAAAGCTTGATTGATGAGCAATTGCCGGATTTGCTGGTTCTGGATTGGATGTTGCCATCGGGTTCAGGCGTGAATCTGGCAAGGTTGTTGCGGGCAACCCCTCGTACTCGGGATGTGCCGATTATTATGCTCACAGCGCGGGCTCAAGAAGATGACCGAGTAGCGGGGCTAGAAGCAGGTGCCGATGACTACATCGTGAAGCCTTTCTCTACCAAGGAATTTTTAGCACGAGTAAAGGCGGTTCTGCGCCGTAAAGCCCCCCATATTGCAAGCGAAACTATCGTGATGGGGGTATTAGCCTTAAATCCTGCAACGCATGAAGTGACCGCTGATGGCATGTCAATTAAGCTTGGCCCAACCGAATTTAAGCTGTTGCATTTTTTGATGGCTCATCCCCAAAGAGTTCATAGCCGCAGTCAACTGTTAGATAGGGTCTGGGGCGATCATGTTTTTATAGAAGAACGCACGGTAGATGTACACATTAAACGCCTTCGTGAAGCCTTAGAGGTTGGTCATTGTG
>JAUMCS010000062.1:0-5304 GCA_032122355.1 Burkholderiaceae bacterium | reverse complement strand
TCCAGAACAACCCGTCAATGGCAAGGAAATAAAGCAGTTTGGCTCAACCCCAAAAAAGAGCGGAGCCATCCCTTAAAAACTATGGTCTAATTCACTAAAAAGCGGACATCTTTCGTGACAAACACCGTATCAAGCGATGGCAGGCTTTGGGCTACCACATCAGTTTATTTTTTCTTCGACTACCCAATCCTGAAACGGCTATAGCACGTGTAGCAGAACGGGTACTTCAAGGTGGCCATCATATTCCTGAAGAGGTCATTCGTCGCCGTTTTACAGCAGGTTTGCATCATTTCAATACCATCTATAAAAACGCGGTAGATACTTGGGCCGAGTTTGACAACGTAGGTGAAGAGCCCACACTTTTACAATGGGGTGAAAATACATGAACGCTAATGAACTAGCAAAAGCCAAAGACCCAGATGTACGATCTGCCTTGAGTGCTCTACGCCGAGCAGCTCAATCAGCCCGCAAGACTGTGATTCAAACTAACACCCATCTGGTTATTGTGAAAGATGGTCAGTTGCTACGCATTGCCGCATCGGAGCTTACACACGAAGAAATATTGAAAAATAAATCACAATAAGCACCCACCCCTACCTTGAAACCGCCACCACCCGGGTACCATCCTGCACACTGCTGCTGGGATAGTTAATTACCCACTCACCCGCCTGCAAGCCCTGGCTGATCCAAGCACTGTCGGCACCACGGCGACGTAACACTACTCGCCGCATCACGGCCCGATCACCCTGAACCACAAATACGGCCATGTTTTGCGCCTGAGTTTCACCGTTGCGCGGATTCGGTTGCTGAGGCCATGGAAACACCGCAGTATTGGGCACTTGCAATACACGCGCCTGGCGCTCGATCATCAAGCGTGCCGTCAGCGCCCATCCCTCACCCCAGGTTTGCGCTGGCTTGCCCTGCATGGGGGCAGAGGCCATTTTTACCCAAACATTCACTCGCTGCTCCTCCACCCCCAATGCCGATATTTTGGTAAAAGCAGCCGGCTCAATGCGTGCCACATAACCCATCAACGGCATCGAGAGTTGAGCATAAAACATTTCTACCTCTTGGCCTACCTGCACTTGCGCCATATCCGCACTGAGAAATGGCACCACCACCTGCATATCGTCTAAATCCGCAATTTCCAATAGTACAGTACCCGCCTGCACCGATGTTTCACTGGCTTGCACCACACGCAATATTTGCCCATCCATAGGCGAACGAATGAATAATGGCTGAGCCAAAGGCCCATTCATCAAAGCCCCCGCCTGCACTAAAGCCACTTCAGCCATGGCCTGGCGTTGGGAATGAATGGCCGCATCAAAGTTGGCCATAGAACTCTGTAGCGCATAATGATCGGCCTGTATTTTGGCATCACTCACAAAACCTTGCGCATGCAAATCCGCCTGCCGATTAAAGCTATCTTGCGCCTGTAGGCGCTGCATAATGGCAACGGCCAATTGGCTTTCTGCCATATCTTTACGCGCTTGGGCTGCCGCTAATTGTGCCGTGTGCTCTTGATTTTTTCGTGCATCCAGTAATGCCGGACTTGGGGCATCCAAAATCGCCAAAATCTCGCCTCTGCGTACCATTTGCCCTTCTTTCCAAGGCATTCTTCGCAGTCTACCCACTGCTGGTGCACTCACCACAAACCGCTCACGCACTCGAGTGCGCCCTTCCTCTTCTATCCAAGCTGAAAACGGTTGCAACACGGCCTCGGACAACTCTACCTCTACCGGATTAGGCCGAAATGCCCATCGCATCAGCCCGCCCACGAGTAGCAGGCCCAGCATGAGCCAAACCACCCTTTTTGCCCATAGAGCCCACTGTTTTGAAAACTTCGCTAGCATCTGGATTTACTCTCGAATTTTGAGCACAGCCACCATGTCTAGCGTATGAATACGCCGACGCACCACGGCCGCACTCCAGGCACTGGCCAAACACACACACAGCACCGCCCAGGCATAAGTGCGCGACTGAATCACCACCGGAAAATGAAATTGATCACTCTTCAACAACTCGGCCATCAGCAGCACCAAGCCATAGCCCAACCACATCCCCAGTGGAAGCGCCAAAGCCAACAACACCATCATCTCACCCAACAACAACCAACCGGCCTCGGTTTTGGTAAAGCCCAACACCCGCAGGCTAGCCAGCTCCCATGCCCGCTCAGAAAGATTGATACGTGCATTGTTATACACCACCCCCACAGCGATGATGATGGCAAAACCGGTCATGATGCTGCTCATGATGCGTATGTTGCGTGCGCTGATTTCTTGCATATTGCGCAGCAATGTGGCTTTGCTAAAGGTCATGCCTAAACGCGGCAAATCCCAGGTGGCCTTTAAAAATTCAGGCTCGCGCCCGCGCTCAATGGCCAGGGCAAAGCCACTGGCAATATCCCCCTCGCCCAGCGCACGGTTTAAGGCCCTGCGCGTCATGTACGCATTCATACCCATGGTTTCTTGCACAGTACCTGCCAGTTTGAGCTCGACATGGCGCACACCGCCTTCTAAAAATTGTACTTGAACCGAATCGCCCTGCCTTAATTTCAGGCGAGTCGCCAAACGATCAGTCAACAATACCCCTTGCTCTGGCAAAGTAATCCGTTGCCCTTGCAAATTAAAAACCCGTTGCAACTGGGCATCTGGCTCTAGGCCTCGCATTTGTATCCGTTGAGTGAAATGGCCATGAGCCAACTCGGCACTCACACTGCGGCTAGGCTCAACCTTCAACACCGCGGGCAGTTGTGTCAATGCTCGGGCCGCATGGGCGTTATCGGCTTCGATCAATGCCACTTGAACATCCGCGCGCATCACCCGCCCGAATTGGGTTTGCACGATGCTATCAATCGCATCTCGAAAAAAATTACCCAACACCACCAATGCCACTGCCGTGGCAATGCCCAACCCCGAAAATAATGAGCGCCACGGATGACGCTCTAAATTGCGCATCACCATACGCACTTGCCAAGGCATACGCAACAAACCCATCAATGCCCACAAGCCCGGACGATATCTGGCCGGTGCGGCTGGCCGCATGGCCTCAGCGGGCGACAATCGCATCACCCGCCGCAGGGCACCCAGCATCCCCAACAAGCCCGTCATCAAAGTAAAGGCCAGCACCATAGCCACGCGATCAGGCGGCAACGCATAGTGCAAAGCGGGAAACCGAAATAGCTCGGCATATAACGCCGTTAACCACTGCCCCAAAAAGTACCCTGCACACAAACCGAATATAAAACCCAAGCACTGAATCACCATGACCCATTCAAAATAATGCAGAGCAATCGCCGAATTGGTATAGCCCAAGGCTTGTAGGGTGGCAATTTGTTCACGCTGTGTCGCAATCAGGCGCGACACCACACCATTGATTAAAAACACTGCCACCGCCATGAATATCAATGGCAACATCGTGCCCAGTACATGCTGCTCTTTGATTTCATTTTCCAGCATGGCATTCGAGCTTTGATGTTCACGCGTATGCACATCGCGCGCACCATAACGCTCTAGCTGCGATTTCACGGCAAAGCTCACTTGCTCGGGTTGCGCATGCGGCACTAACCGAATCGACAAACGGTTATAAGCACCCTGCATATCAAAAGCTGCACCGAGCGCCTGTTCATCCACCCAAAACACCCCAAACCCGCGCACATCGGGCATACCAAAGGCCCCGGCAAATACATGCTCTGGCGATAGCGCTAGAGCTTGCACCCACAAATCGCGTTTCTTGCCATTGATCAAGGCCGACACACGGCTGCCAGGCCTGAGCTGATGCGCATTCGCAAATGCCTCGGATACCCAGGCCGGCAATGCCCCATCAGGCAACGCAGCCCCTGGGCTATTGGCTGAAGGGCGCGCCAGCCCACTGACGGTATCACGCACCGAAACACGGTTGATTTGGCGCGCCTGCCGCGCATTCATGCCCACCAATTGCGCCATTAAAGGGTCACGGTTGCGCGGCACTTGTATGCGCACAATACGCTCTACAGTGGCTTGAACATCGGCCACACCCGGGATGCTTTGTAACGCGGGTAAACCGGAACGAGGTGCCCTGCGCACCGATGTAAACAAATCCGCAAATCGGCTGGATTCATAATATCCGGCACGCGTCGCATCCAAAGCATCTACGGCTGATAACGCGGTGATGTAGCCGCCCACGCCACTGGCCACCACCAAAGCAATACTGAGCACCTGGCTCCACATCCCGCGCAGGTCTCGTAACAGTTTGATGTTCAATGACTGCATGGTGTTCTACCAACTCACCTCGGCAGCACTTAAACGTTGGGCATGAGTATCGATATGGTGAATTTGCCCATTCGCCAAATGCACCACCCGATCGGCCATACCGGCAATCGCCATATTGTGCGTAATCACCACCACCGTGGTACCCAAGGCCTGATTGATGCGTGCAATCACATCCAGCACCAGCCGACCCGTGGGGTAATCGAGTGCACCTGTGGGCTCATCGCATAGCAGCACTTGCGGCTGCTTCACAATAGCGCGGGCAATCGCCACACGCTGTTGCTCACCACCCGACAACTGCGACGGAAAATGCTGCTGCCGATCGCGTAGCCCCACCCACTCCAAGGCTTGGGCGGCCGGCATGGGGTGTTGCGCAATATCACTGACCAATGCTACATTTTCCAGCACGGTTAAGCTGGGTATCAAGTTATAAAACTGAAACACAAACCCCACATGAGCTCGGCGATACTGTGTGAGATCGGCCTCGCTGGCCTGACTGAGTGCTTGCTGCTCAAACATCACCGAGCCCTCACTGGGCGTATCCAGCCCGCCCAAAATATTCAGCAACGTACTCTTACCACTGCCCGATGGCCCGAGCAACACCAAAAACTCACTCTTGAAAATTTCTAGGCTGACCTCTTTCAGTGCCATGACTGGCAGGTCCCCGGCTTGATAGACCTTACTTAAGTGATCAACTTGAAATAGTGGGGTGTTAGTATGATTTGCACTCACCCTTGCATTGAACCCCGATTCAACCCCTAGCCCATTGAATCGGCTCAAATGCAGTGAATTTAGTAAGGGGCGCTACACCTAGCGCACAATCTCCATCAACCTAAATCCGGCAGTTACCCCGTGGCTGAGATCATATTAGATGGAGGAAATGGGCCCAATTTGGGTGCAATTTTATTGCAGACATATCGCAACAACAGAGCCCAACGGTCTTCTGCTTTGAACTGCTCCGCAGCGTCTTTGATATGCCGAATGGCCGCATAGATGTTTGCCATCAGAGATTTGAGCGCATGAGTTTTGCCATGTATGGGGGTAAGATATAGCGTAG
>JAUMCS010000061.1:0-32029 GCA_032122355.1 Burkholderiaceae bacterium | reverse complement strand
CTAAAAAACCCGTATTTGAGCCTCTATCCATCGCTCGACAAAGACAAGCACTCAGTAGCCTCATTGAACATTTCTTTAACAGTCAATCATTTCGATTTGAGCCCGAAATCCTCAGTCGGCTTGGTTTAGATCAGTTCGACCGAACCTTCTCATACCAACCGGCCTCAAACAAAGACTTCAACTTAATGCAATCTATCCTTCAAATTCAGCGTACTGTCTTTGATGCGCTGATTTCGGAAGCACTGGCTAACCGCTTAGCTGAATCTGAAAATTTGGTGACCCCACCTGTACAAACACTCAGTTATGTTGAAGTACAGCAAAGCCTACTCAACAGTGTGTGGGTGGAAGTATTTAACCCACCTTTGATGGCCAGCAATTTACAAACGATTGATAGTTTGCGTCGTCAATTGCAGCGTGAATATTTGCGTCGAGTGGTTGGAAATCTGGTTCGCCCTAGCGCATCATCAACCACGGAGGCCATGGCCGTTAATCGGCAAGTTGCCCGAAGATTGCAAACGCAACTGCAATCCGCCATTCATAAAAACAAGTGGGATACCCTATCTCAGTATCATCTGGAAGATGCGCTCAATACCTTAAGTGAAAGCCTCAACGCTTCACTGCTTAGAACAGCCCCCTAACAAGACTAACATCTGTGAACTACGCCCTATTTGAAGAATCTGGCCGCTTTCATGCGGGCCGTATCCTATCTGAAGCCGAAACCTCTCTCCAGGTGGAGTTGGATTCCGGTAAAAGAGTGAAGGTAAAAACCGCTCAGGTCATGCTGCGTTTTGTGCAAACCAACCCGGCGCAGTTATTTGCGCAGGCTCAAGCATTGGCTCAAGACATTGACCTTGATTTGGCTTGGGAATTTGCACCTAAAACGGATTTCAGCTTTACCGAGCTAGCCTCTGAGTATTTTCAAAATAATCCCAGCATAGCTGAACAAACCGCCGCACTTTTCAAGCTATTTGAGGCCCCGCATTACTTCCGTAGGCTAGGCAAAGGGCAATTCAAAAAAGCCTCTAAAGAAACGGTGAAGGCAGCGCTTCTTGCGATCGAACGCAAACAACAAACCTTGGCCCAAATTCAAGCTTGGGCCGATGATTTGCTGGCTGGTAATTGCCCCTCTCCTATTACCGATCAACTCTATAAAATTCTATTTAAGCCTGATAAAAATGGCCCTGAATACAAGGCTGTTGTTGAGGCATCTCGGCGCAGTCAACAATCTCCCCTGGATTTACTTCGAAATGCCGGCGCGATCACCAGTGCATACGAATTCCACTGGCGCCGTTTTTTATTCGAGCAATTTCCTAAAGGTACTCAGTTTCCAAAACTAGAAAACCCCACCCTTACCGAAGATTTACCGCTGGCTGCTGTTCAAGCGTTTTCGATCGACGACTCTAGTACGACTGAAATTGATGATGCCATATCTGTACAAGGATTGAGCACGGGAACCATAGAACTGGGCATTCACATTGCGGCACCAGCCTTGGCCATTACACCAGACAGTTCCTTGAATCAATTGGCTGGCACCCGACTATCTACCGTTTATATGCCTGGGCATAAAATTACCATGCTGCCACCCGACATCGTGGAAAACTTCACCTTATCCGAAGGACGGGCCAACCCTGCCGTGAGTTTATATATCACCCTCAACGAGCAAACCTTGGAGATTCAAGCACAACGCACCCAGCTTGAACGCGTCCCTGTCAGGGCTAATTTAAGGCTGGATCATTTGGAAGAGTTGGTGACACCCGATAGCCTGCAAACTCCGCATACCCCCGATTCAGCCCCCTACCCTTTTCACCCTGAATTGGCCTTCTGCTTCCGTTTGGCCCAGCATCTCAAGGCTCAGCGCGAAGTGATCCGCGGCAAACCTGAAACCTTCAATCGGCCAGACTACCAATTCAAACTGGACAAGCCCTATGACCAAGATCCTACCGGTGAGGAACCCGTGGTGATTCAAGAGCGTCGTAGGGGGGCGCCATTAGATCTACTGGTTGCAGAGCTGATGATTCTTGCTAACAGTACCTGGGGGAATTGGTTAGCTGAGTTAGGCGTACCTGCTATTTACCGCAGTCAAGCCAGTATGGCTCCAGGCGTGAAAGTGCGCATGGGAACGAAACCTGCTCCACATGCTGGCATGGGTGTTCAAAATTATGCATGGTCCAGCTCACCGCTGCGGCGATATATTGATTTGGTCAATCAGTGGCAAATCATTGCCTGCGCACGCCATGGGAGAATGGCTGCCCTGGCTGCCCCGTTCAAGCCCAAAGATGTACAGCTTTATGCAACCGTCAGTAAGTTTGAAGACGCACACAGTGCCTACGGTGAATTTCAGCGCAATATGGAACGATTTTGGACGCTGCGTTGGCTTGAGCAAAATCATTTGCCCGATATTAATGCCAGTGTTCTTAAAGATGGGCTGGTTCGAGCCGAAACCCTGCCCTTGGTTTTTAAGGTGGCAGGAACAGAACACCTCGAGCGTGGCACACGCATACGAACCAAACTTCACAAAGTTGATCTGATTTCTCTGGAAATTCATACCTCTTTCATCGAGAAAATCGAAGAACCGGTCCATATGGCGGGTGCATCGAATATAGATGAGGAGGAAGAAGAAATCACCACCACCAGCGCAACCGGTTTACAACTCGCAATTTCGCTCGAAGATGATAGCCCAGATGCCCAGCCTGCCTGACCCCCAATTGCCGCATCGCTATGCCGTTTTGGGTAACCCCGTCGAGCACAGCTTATCCCCTTGGATTCATACTCAATTTGCACAACAAACCCATGAGCTTATCGATTACGACCGTATATGGTGCGCATTAGATGGTTTTACTGCCGCTATCCAATCCTTGGCAACTCAAGGCGCATCGGGCTGCAATATCACCGTACCATTCAAATTTGAAGCCTTTAACCTTGCTCAGCACTTAAGCCATCGAGCAAAACTTGCTGAAGCTGTTAACACGCTGCGTTTTGATGCGGATGGATGGTTTGGTGACAACACGGATGGTGCCGGCTTGGTTGCTGACATAGAATGCCATGCACAACAACCCATCAAGCAACAACGTATATTACTGATTGGCGCTGGTGGCGCTGCAGCAGGTATTTTGGGGCCCATTTTGGAAAGAAAACCCTCTCATGTCCGTGTAATAAACCGCAGTTTAGACCGCGCTCTCAGTTTAGTTAAACGGCATCAATCGTTAGCTGATAATTTAAATATTGTCCTAGACTCATGTGAACTTCACCACGCCTGTGATGGCTTTCCTCAGGGCTGGGATATCGTCATAAACGCTACGGCCAGCAGCCTGAAGCAAGGCGAAATACCTGTAGCACCGAACGTACTCGCCCACAATTGCCTGGCTATTGATTTGATGTATGGCGCAGCAGCCCAGCATTTTATTCAATGGGCACACAGGCATGGCGCGCGTGCCCGTGATGGATTAGGTATGCTGGTGGAACAAGCCGCTGAGGCTTTTTTAATATGGCGTGGTGTGCGTCCGACCACATCGGATATTCTGGCTGAATTACGCCAAAGATTGAATCATGCCAAGCCCTAAACATTCATGGGCGCGGCTTTGCGGGCAATTTTTCTTGTTACTGCTCGTGAGTACCATTGCGCTACAAATGTTCTGGGCTGCTCGAATCGTGGCTATGAAATTTATTCAGCCTGAATCCACCACATTTCAGCGTTCTGAAATGGTGGCTATGCTAACTCAGCAGCCACTAGATTTCACTTGGTCACACCATTGGGTAGATGCTCAACTCATCAGCCCGTGCATGCAACGCGCAGTGATTGCCAGTGAAGACTCCACCTTTACAACACATGGCGGCGTTGACTGGGATGCCATTGAAAAAGCTTGGGCAAAGAATCAAAAGCGTGCACAACGCATGTCCGAAGTCAACCACAAGAAAAAAATCGAACCTAAAATCATCGGGGGCTCCACCATTACCCAGCAGTTGGCAAAAAATTTATTTCTTTCAGGCGAACGTACTATTTTTCGTAAAGCACAAGAATTAATCATCACCTTGATGCTGGAGACTTTTCTACCTAAAAGACGTATTATCGAAATTTATCTCAATAATGTTGAATGGGGACAAGGAATATTTGGAGTGGATGCTGCCGCATGGTATTACATGAAAAAAACATCTCGTTATTTATCTAATGGCCAATGCGCACAATTGGCTGTGATGTTACCTGCCCCCAAACGATTCCAGAAGAACTCGAAATCTTCATATCTCCAATCACGAGCCAGCACTATTAATGCTCGTATGCCAGCAGTCAATATTCCTCATTAAATCATGACTACTGTGCCTAAGCCACCGACCCTTGATTCTTCAAAAAGAATCTTTCTAAAAAAAACCACTTTTATGAGTGCGGCATTTATCGCCACTACGACTGGTGCCTGGTTAGGCTTGAAAAACGAGCAAAAAAATCGAGTTTCTGCTCAGTTTTGGCAAACTATGGTGGAAGATCTTCAAGGGAAACCCTGGAATCTTTCGCGGCTTCAAGGTAAACCGCTGATTATCAATTTTTGGGCAACTTGGTGCCCTCCTTGCGTACATGAACTTCCTGAAATTGAAAAATTCCACTTCATTTGGGGCTCTAGAGGGTGGCAAGTCCTTGGTTTGGCACTAGATTCGCCCAAGGCTGTGCATGCCTTTTTACAAAAAAATTCTCTACAATTACCTATAGCTATCAACCATCAAAATGGCTTGAACACTCTTCGTTTATTACAAAACACTCCTGCAGGCCTTCCTTGCACCGCGCTCATTTCTGCTGAGGGCGATTTAATTAAAATAAAAAATGGCCCCACCACTTTCCTAGAGCTGCAAGATTGGGCACATGCCCACACGGGGCTAATTTCCAGCTAAGGGACACAAAAAAACCCTTTCATCACTCATCTTCGATGAAATGTTGCTATTTTTTGCTCAATCATCCCTTACACTATACCTTTTGATCATTGAAAAATAGATCAACATCCCAATAATAAATGCAAATTGCAAAACGGAGTACACATGGATCTGCGCAAGCTCAAAACACTAATTGATTTGGTATCTGAGTCTAATATTTCAGAGCTAGAGGTAACTGAAGAAGAAGGGAAAGTGCGGATTGTGAAATCCGATCCTGCGGCCATTGCACACCATTACCATGGATCTGCTTCTCCATCCGTTGTGCCTCACAACATTGTTATCCCTGCAGCTGCACCGCAGCCTATGGCGCCTGCCGCCATCCCCGAAGAAGCCAAAGCAGCAGAAACGGGTTACACAATGAAATCACCCATGGTAGGAACTTTTTATCGATCGGCAAGCCCGGGGGCAAAAGCTTTTGCTGATGTGGGTACTGTAGTTCAAGAAGGTGATGCCGTGTGTATTATCGAGGCTATGAAAATCATGAACGAAATCGAAGCGGATAAATCCGGTACGATCACGAAAATCTTGGTTGAAAATGGCCAACCCGTTGAATTTGGTCAACCTTTGTTCATTATCGAGTAAATATTGCATTACCCCAGCTTACCCTTATGTTCAATAAAATACTGATCGCCAATCGTGGTGAAATTGCTTTGCGCATTCAGCGTGCCTGTAAAGAAATGGGCATCAAATCCGTTGTGGTCTACTCAGAAGCTGACCGTGAAGCGAAATACGTGCGACTTGCTGATGAGGCAGTCTGTATAGGCCCTGCCCCTTCTGCGCAAAGTTACCTCAATATGCCCGCCATCATCTCTACAGCAGAAGTGACGGATGCGGAGGCCATACACCCTGGCTATGGTTTCCTTAGTGAGAATGCAGATTTTGCTGAGCGCGTTGAAAAAAGTGGCTTTGTTTTTATTGGGCCCACCTCTGAAGCCATTCGCATCATGGGTGATAAAGTTTCTGCTAAACAAGCCATGATTAAAGCGGGAGTGCCTTGTGTACCGGGTTCAGAAGGAGCTTTACCTGATGACCCCAAAGAAATTATCCGTATCGCCCGCAGCATTGGTTACCCCGTGATTATCAAAGCCGCTGGCGGAGGCGGTGGGCGCGGTATGCGCGTGGTTCATACAGAGGCTGCCCTCATTCATGCAGTGCAAACCACACGTACGGAGGCGGGTGCCGCTTTTGGAAATCCGGCGGTATACATGGAAAAATTTCTGGAAAACCCGCGCCATATTGAGATTCAAATCTTAGCCGATCAGCATCGAAATGCGGTTTGGCTGGGTGAGCGTGATTGTTCGATGCAACGTCGCCATCAAAAGGTGATTGAAGAAGCACCTGCGCCTGGTATTCCTCGCAAAGTCATTGAAAAAATTGGAGAACGGTGTGCTGCGGCGTGCAAAAAGATTGGTTATCGCGGTGCGGGCACCTTTGAATTTTTGTATGAGAATGGGGAGTTCTATTTCATTGAAATGAATACCCGTGTACAAGTTGAGCATCCTGTAACTGAATTGGTCACAGGCATTGACATCGTACAAATGCAAATCCGTGTTGCCTATGGCGAAAAACTCCCCTTCACCCAAAGGAACATAACACAACGGGGGCATGCCATTGAGTGCCGTATCAATGCGGAAGACCCTTTCAAATTCACTCCATCACCTGGAAAAATCACGATGTGGCATGCGCCAGGCGGACCTGGTGTACGGGTAGATTCTCACATTTACACGAATTATTTTGTACCACCTCACTACGACAGCATGGTGGGTAAAATCATCGTTTACGGAGAAACCCGTGAACAAGCCTTATCCAGAATGCGTACCGCCCTTTCTGAAACCCTCGTTGACGGTATACAAACAAACATACCGCTGCACAAAGAGTTGATGACTGATGCCAAATTTTGCGAAGGCGGCACCAGCATTCATTACCTAGAGCATTGGCTACAAGAACATCGCCGATGATTGAACTCAAGATTGTGATATCGGAGGTTCTGGTCGAACCTGTATCTGATGTATTAATGTCCGAACTCGATGCCCTTTGCGTCTCGGTTGAAGATGCTGATGCCAACACGCCTATAGAGCAAGCACTATTCGGTGAGCCTGATATGCCGGCTCCTCGAGAGGGTTGGAATCGTTCTACATTGAGTGCATTATTTCAAGACCAAAACATGGCCTCACATGCGGCAGATACTTTGCTGGCTCAAGATTGGGCATCCCAGCTTGATATTCAGGGGTTAATAGAAGTTCCGGATCAAGATTGGGTCAGGCTTACTCAAAGCCAATTTACACCAGTGGCCATTACTTCCTCGTTTTGGATCGTTCCAAGTTGGCATGAGATACCTCCAGAGGCAGAAAAAATCATTCGTCTTGACCCCGGGCTGGCTTTTGGTACCGGCACACACCCTACGACCCGGATGTGCTTACGCTGGATAGCACAGAAGGCAAGCCTACAACAAGATGCATGGTACCGTGTACTGGACTATGGTTGCGGGTCAGGCATATTGGCCGTGGCAGCTTGCTTACACGGTGCTCAGTATGTTGATGCCGTGGATATTGACCCTGCAGCCGTGGATGCCACCCAAATCAACGCCAAAAATAATGGTGTTTTACTCAATGCTGGATTGCCCGAAACCACTCACGGCTTGTACAACTTAGTTTTGGCAAACATCTTATCCACCCCACTCAAACTATTAGCACCTTTACTTTGTCAGCGCTTAGCTCCAAATGCCTCTCTCGTGCTCTCCGGTATTCTTGCCCGTCAAGCCAATGAGCTCATTGATGCCTATCAACCTTGGCTAACATTGCAAGTTAGCGATGAGGAAGATGGATGGATTTTAATGACAGGGCACGCCAATATCAGCACGATCTGATAACTCCAAAACTCATGCAAGTAACCCGTTGCCCTCATTGCGCTAGTCTTTTTAATGTGTATGAACATGAGTTAACTAAAGCCCAGGGTTGGGTACGTTGCGGAAGTTGCCATTTGGTGTTTCTAGCTACACAACATAGTTTTCAATCGGAACCTGAATTTGATAAACCCATAACCGCTACTAATCAAGCGCTGCAACCATTGCCGGATATTGATTTAAATTTACCGCAAATATTTGATAGCGCGATTGACACCCAACTCAAACAAAAGCCTCTTACCGAGACAGAACACGACGTGTTGGTCAAGATTGTGCCTGGCTCTGACAAGCCGCTGCTCAAAGAAAAACTTCATAAATCGAACAGGCTTATTTCATATTATTTAGTAAAAATATTAAGCTATATTTTGCCTAGAATCATATTATTTTCTTTACTTTTAACCCTCATTGCTCAGGTGGTTTATATATTCCGTTATGAAATTATACGTATGTATCCATGGGTTTATGATCAAGAATTGCCTTATACACATTACACTTTACGTCATTTTTGCAAAACTTATGAATGCCATCTCAAGCCTATCAGAAGCATCAAAGATATAAAAGTGAAGCTGCAACCTTACATACAGACCTACCCACCCCAAGATGATGCATATAATCAAGCTGAAGCAACTGCTCTTATACAAATTAAAGGTGATTTGCACAATATGGGGGCACTGGATGTTATTACCCCTGATTTTCAGTTGATTATTAGAGACTCACTAAACCAAACCATCACCCGAAAAATACTTAGCGCAAATGATTTAAATATTACAGACAACACTCTTACAACCGAGAAAGCCATACCCTACTCTGTTGATTTTTACTTAACACCTAAAAATCATCAAGAAATCAGTACCGTTGAAATCCAACCCTTTTATCGATAAAAATGTCCATCCTCATTTGTGGCTCGCTTGCGTTTGATACCATCTGTAATTTTTCAGGTAAGTTTTCTCAACAAATTTTGCCCGAGCAAGTTCATATTCTTAATGTCGCGTTCTTAGTGCCTAAAATGCGCCGAGAGTTTGGCGGCTGTGCGGGTAATATTGCCTATACTTTAAAAGCACTGGGTGGAAATCCTTTCATTTTGGCTTCGCTTGGCCACGATGGTGAGGGCTACCTACAGCGTTTACGCCATCTTCATATCGATACCTCTTTTATTCACTCAGTGCTTGATGATTTCACGGCCCAGGCCTTCATCATTACCGACGAGGAAAACAATCAAATTACCGCCTTTCACCCGGGTGCCATGAACCAAGCGCATCGCGCACCATTTCCCCCTAACCACGAATCGATTAAGCTGGCCATTATTGCCCCAGACGGCCGTGATGCCATGCAATTGCGGGCTCAGCAACTGAGCCAACGTAACATTCCCTTCATATTTGATCCCGGGCAAGGTTTACCGATGTTCAACGGTCATGAGCTGATCGAATTCATGCAACAAGCGACTTGGGTTGCCGTCAATGACTATGAAGGCCGTATGCTCTGTGACCGAACTGGAATGAGCTTGAGTCAAATCTCTGCCCTTCCCCATCTGCAAGGGCTTGTAGTAACCCTCGGGGCACAAGGCTGCGATGTTTGGCTTAGCGGCAAGCAAATTCATGTCCCCGGTGAATCTGCTCAAGCCATTATTGACCCAACAGGATGTGGTGATGCCTTTCGCGCTGGTTTGCTTCATGGGCTTGAAAACGGTTGGGATTTGATACGCAGCGTTCAATTGGGCAATAGGCTCGGAGCCATCAAAATTGCCCATCAAGGCGGGCAAAATCATACAATTCCAGCCGAGTTGCAGATGCTCAAATAAGAGCTCATCTGAACTTATACTCCTGTGGTTCAATTGTTTATTTCAGATGCAGTTTGGCATTCCCCAAATTTTATAGACACTCTTAATAGCGAAGGTTACCGCTCTCCAATCACCGAGGCTGTTAGCACCAGCTCCTCATACAATGCCATCGTGATTTTTCCTGATAAGGCGTAGGGGTTTAGAGTGGGCTTTTCAGAATATTTCAGTAACAGCGCCATGTTTACCCTAGACATATTCACCTGCCCCACAGACCAGCCCGCAAAGCGCCGCTCAGAAATTTCTTCAAAATATAACAACTCAATATCTTGATGGCGCTTGTCGGCGCATATCCGGTTGTATAACTGATTAACCTCGGTACGCCCCCCTTCCAGAACCTGAATAAATAAATTACCCGTAGAAACCAACATACCCGTAATGCCAGCAGCTGCATTGGCCGGACGTGAACGGCGTAAAATGGCTGAAAGCTCAACCTCATCCATACCAGCACTCGCGCGGCTGACGTACATTAATCTCACCAGCATAAACCGAACTCCTCGTTTATTTCTTGTTGGTTAACAGGGATAGAAATTCACGCCGCAAATTGGCATCACGCAAAAAAGCACCACGCATCACCGAATTCGTCATGGCTGATTCATCATCTTTCACACCACGCCAATGCATACAAAAGTGATCAGCCTCCATCACAATGGCTAATCCATCGGGTTTGACACGGTTCTGAATTTCTTCGGCCAGCATAGAAACCGCTTCTTCTTGAATTTGAGGGCGGCTTAAAATCCAGTCGCAAATGCGAGCGTATTTTGACAGACCAATCAAGTTTGAAAACTCATTGGGTAATATCCCAATCCACACTCGGCCAAGAATAGGGCACAAATGATGCGAACAAGCACTGCGAACCTTTATCGGGCCGACAATCATCAACTCATTTAAGTGAGAAAAATTGGGAAACTCGGTTACAGAAGGCATAGACACATAGCGCCCTCGGAAAACCTCCTCGACAAACATCTTGGCGACACGTTTAGCGGTATCGTGGGTGTTGTGATCGCTTTGAGTATCAATCACCAATGACTCCAAAACGGCTTGCATTTTTTCAGCAACTTCAGCCTTGAGTTCAGCAAGTTCACCCTCTTGAATATGAGCGGAAATATTATCATTGGCATGATAGCGGCAATCTGCACCTATGAGCCGATAGCGTATGCGCTCTGAAACCGGAAGTGCAGCAAGCTCCTGCTCAGAGCGAAATATGGAAGTTAGTGATGATGAACTCATTTAGATGGCCACTCGCATGATGTAATGTCGAACAATTACCTATTATGATGCCTGCTGCAATGCCTAAACAATTGATAACCACAAATTCATTCCCAGAAAATGCAAGCCCTGCACTTTCTAAATTGTTGCTTCTTACAGCACAAGCTCTGCAACAGGTACGCCAAGGTCAATCGCTAACCCAAATCATTGAAAATACACATCATTCGCATCGCCCTGCAGTTCAGGCGCTGAGCTTTCATGTGATGCGCAACCTAGGTTGTTCCCAGTGGCTACTGGGGCAATTGATGCCCAAAAAGCCTCCGGCAAACCTAGAGCCGTTGCTCTTGACCAGCTTAGCATTGTTGTGGCCGCAATCATCTATGCCTTATACCCCACACACGGTGGTTAATCAAGCGGTTAATGCGGTTCGTCAACGCGCTCCTGGCCTAGCATCCGTGACCAATGCCGTATTGCGGCGTTTTTTGCGGGAGCAAGCAATGTGGGTTGAAGCATCACAACAAAACCCCCAAGCTCAATACAACCATCCCACTTGGTGGATAGATCTGCTGCAACATGACTGGTCTGATGCTGCGTGCACCATCATGGCTGCCGCTCAAAGCCGCCCTCCCCTGATACTACGGGTAAATCAGCGCGTGATGTCTTCAGCCCAGTTGCTGGAACACCTAAACCATCATGGAATTGAGGCTAATTGCTACCCAGCCATCACTTTAGACAGCCGGCGTAGTTTAGAAACACCAGCAGCTATCGTGTTACTGAAGCCCCTGCCTGTCCATCAAATTCCGGGTTTTGACGAAGGCTGGTGGTCCGTTCAGGATGCAGCCGCTCAATTGGCAGCCCCGCTTTTACTTCAAGGGCTTAAGTCGGCAGCACCCGATACCCCAGCATCGCATCGATGGCGCGTATTAGATGCTTGTTCTGCGCCTGGTGGCAAAACAGCTCACTTATTGGAAATGGCTAATTTGGATTTATGGGTATTGGACGTAGATGAACAACGGCTAGCAAAAGTAGAGCAAAACTTAAAGCGCTTAAAACTAGGCGAAGCAACCGGTAGCCAAGTGAGCATGAGGGCGGTAGATGCGCGACAAGTGATGCAATGGTGGGATGGCGAGCCTTTTGATGCCATTTTATTGGATGCACCATGCAGTGCCTCTGGCATTGTCCGACGGCATCCTGATGCTCGGTGGTTACGCAGATCCAGCGATATTCCTGCATTGGCACAAATACAATCTGAATTATTGGATCAACTATGGCCGCTTTTACGGCCAGGTGGGCAAATGCTTTATGCAACATGCTCAGTGTTTAAACAGGAAGGACAAAACCAAATCGATGCTTTTATGCAACGCATAGGCTTACAAAATGCTCAGTTAAACCCTACAAGTCCTCAACATATACTACCGATGGTTAACAATGCATTAGCAGACTCAGAGCAAACGATAATCTGCGATGGTTTTTATTATGGGCTTTTACACAAATTTTGAAAATGCAAGCCATATCGTTACCAACACGTAATCGGCTGTTTGCTGGGCTAACCGCATGGGCGGCTTTCTGGCTGAGTTGCCTATTCATTTTCAAAACAGCCCATGCCCAAGCTCGTACTACTGGGGGTATTGATGCCTACCACATCACTTTGAACCGTACCGAAGAGGCTCTTAACCTTGATTTCAATCTAAAAGTACAAATGCCCATAGCCGCTGAGGATGCCTTAAAGCGCGGCGTGCCTTTATACTTCACAGCCCTGGCGGAAGTTTATCGTATGCGCTGGTACTGGTTTGACCTGCGTATCGGCCAGGCGCAACGCACCTGGCGTTTGTCATACCAACCACTCACCGGCCTATTTCGCGTTAATTATGGTGGGCTTACACAAAGCTTTAACCAACTCAAGTATGCACTAGCAACCATCACACAATCAACACAATGGCAGATATTAGATATTAGCCAATTGCCAGCAAACGAAAAACACTATGTAGAGTTTTCCTGGAAGCTTGATACCAGCCAACTCCCAAGCCCACTTCAACTAGGCATCACCAATGCTGCTTCAGAATGGAGCATGGGTATTGAGCATACCCTTCCCCTGAATTGATTTAATAATTCTTTATGACTAAACAGACTCGGTGGGCTTGGGCGATTGCCACAGTGGTGCTTACCGGAATTCTTCTCGTTTGCACTTTTGTACTGACGCTGACCAGTGAAAATTCACTGCTCAGTGCGAGGCAACTCAAAGTGCTATTTTGGCTCAATGTAGCCGTTGCAGGAATACTCACTGTAGTCATTGCTTTTGCCATGGTCCGCCTTGTTATTCGGGCTAAAAAGGGCAAATTTGGTACGGTGTTGCTCATCAAATTGGCTGGCATTTTTGCTCTTGTGGGTGTGCTTCCGGGTCTGCTCATATATTTCGTGAGCTATCAATTCGTTTCACGAAGCATAGAAACATGGTTTGATGAGCAGGTACAAATTGCTTTAGATGCAGGTTTAGAACTGGGCAAACGCACCCTTGATAACTTTATTGCCAACTCAGGCGATAAAACGGTTGAAATTGCTGAACGCATGGCCCAAGCTCAATCAGAATCCGATAGTTTGGTGCTATTAACTGAGCGTTTAAGAGATCAAACTAATGCCCATTATCTTGGTGTTATTTCACATGAAGGCAACGTGGTTTTTGAAGCCATTAAAGAACAAAATGCTCAATGGAAAAAACAACACACCATGAGCCCCAGTCAGTTGGCTGCTTGGATCAAACAAGCCAATACACAACGTTTTGTAACACAACTAGAGGGTTTAGATAGCTCTCATATCCATCACACAACCGCAAGGACTTTATCGATAGCACGCATACCTGATACTCAAGTCAAACTCAATTCTCAACCTAAATACGTTTTGTTAGTGCGTGAACTTCCAGCTGATTTGGCAGAGCATGCGTTGACAGTGCAAGTGGCATATACTCAATATCAACAAAGAGCACTTGCCCGCGATGGTTTACGCCAAACCTACATTGGTACGCTAACACTCGCTTTAATATTGGTGCTGTTGGGTGCAGTTTTTTTAGCGGCACTACTGGGGCATCAATTAGCTAGACCATTGCTCATGCTAGCACGGGGTATGCAACAAGTCGCCGCGGGTGATTTAAGCGCCAAGCCAGTGATCGGTACCCGAGATGAATTGGGTGGCCTGACCCGCAACTTTGCAGATATGACTGAGCAACTCGAACAAGCGCGCCGGCAGGCCGAGAACAGCTTGATGATGCTAGAAGCTTCCCGAACCCGCTTGCAAACCATCTTGGATAGCTTAAGTACGGGTGTGATCGTTTTTGATGCCCATCAGCGCATTGATACCGTTAATCCAGGCGCGATGCGCATTCTGAAGCTACCCCTCAATTCATACCAAAGAGGTCAACACCTACAAGACACCCCAGAACTTGCAGTCTTCAGCGAACGAATTTGGCAACGATTTGAGTCTCATACCAGTAGCCCTGAGGCAGGCGAGCGTGAATATTGGCAAGATACATTTGAACTTGAATTACCCCATGCCAAAACCACTTTAGTACTACTCATTCGGGGAGGAATACTACCCATCAATTCCCGCTTGGTTGTGTTTGATGACATTACTGAAATCACCTCTGCGCAGCGGTCCGTGGCATGGGCAGAAGTGGCCCGCAGAGTTGCCCATGAAATTAAAAATCCGTTGACTCCGATACAGCTTTCCGCACAACGTCTGCAACACAAACTCCATGCCAAACTGGATGAGCCAGATCAAGCATTACTCAATCGCAGTGTTAACACGATAGTGGAGCAAGTACAGGCCATGATTAAGCTGGTCAATGAATTCCGCAATTATGCGCGAATGCCCGCTGCGCAATTGATTCCCTTGGATCTCAACGAACTCATTTCGGATGTGATGGCACTGTATGCCCAGGCCATAGAACAAGGGCGTATTCAACTGCATTGCGAAAGGCCTCTACCCTTGATACACGGAGATGCCACACAGCTACGCCAAGTCGTGCACAATCTCGTACAAAACAGTTTAGATGCTATCGAAGATCAATTTGATGGACGGGTCGATATCATAACCAGAACCGTGCGCAATGAACAAGGAAACGTACGTGCAGTCAGGTTGTACGTGCGCGATAATGGCCCTGGATTTTCGGCTGAAGTCATCCATCGCGCCTTTGAGCCTTATGTTACGACCAAAACCAAGGGTACTGGTTTAGGGTTGGCCGTGGTGCGTAAAATTGCAGAAGAACACCATGCGCGTATACGCATTGGGAATCAACAAGAGGCCATTGAAGCCGATTCATCAAATAATATGAATAAAACATCTGAAAAATCCTCAATAGGTGCAGAAGTTTCGCTATCATTCCCCTTGTTATCTTAGGGTTGATCAAGCTCATGGCTACTATTCTTGTAATTGATGATGAATTAGGCATTCGTGCTTTGCTTACCGAGATTCTTTCAGATGAGGGATACACCGTAGAAGTTGCCGAGAATGCAGCACAAGCTCGCATTGCTCGGGGTCGCTTGCAACCTGATCTGGTTCTACTGGATATTTGGATGCCAGATGTCGATGGTGTGACTCTACTCAAGGAATGGGGAGCGACTGGTTTGCTCAATATGCCAGTGATCATGATGTCTGGTCATGGAACTATCGATACCGCCGTAGAGGCCGTCAAGTTTGGCGCCTGTGCATTTTTGGAAAAACCCATCACATTTGATCGCCTCTTAGGTGCTGTGAATTCAGCTCTAAAAAAACCTGAAGCATCACTGAATCCCAGAATCAATCAATTCAATCTCATCAACTATTCTAAGGTTGAGAAGTCAATCAGTACGCTGGTGGACAGTTCGGTAGGAACTACCCCTACTGTAGAGCTCAATAAACAACCCAACATACCGGTTGCTAATGCACTTGCAGCGATTGCTGCTGGTGCCGCAGCTGAGAACCCTTCTCAGCAAGTGTTTAACCTCATGATGCCTCTGCGTGAAGCTAGAGATGCGTTCGAAAAATGTTATTTCGAGTTTCATCTAAGCCAAGAAAACGGCAGCATGACCCGCGTTGCGGAAAAAACAGGGCTTGAGCGTACTCACCTCTATCGCAAGCTGAAACAATTGGGTATTGAAATGGGGCGAGCGCGTCGTACCGGCTAACCTGATTTAGCAGGCTGCCATTAGCTCAGTAATTGAAGAAGTTCAGCTTCATCAATCACTTTCACCCCCAAGGCTTGGGCCTTTTCAAGTTTGCTACCCGCATCAAACCCTGCCACCACATAATCCGTTTTACGAGAAACTGAACCCGTTACCTTGCCGCCTAACCCTTCAATTTTAGCTTGAGCTTCTTCTCGGCTCATATGCGGCAGGGTACCGGTGAGCACCAAAATTTTTCCCAGTAAGGGCCGCGCCATATTTGATTCAAGCGATGCAGACAGAGGCACCATTTCAGGCCAATATACCCCTAGGGCTTTTAATTCATTCACAATTTCTAGGTGATGCTCTTGCCCCAGAAAATTTAACAAACTGTCAGCCACTATCGGGCCGACATCATTGACTTGCAATAAATCATCCCGACTAGCCTGACAAAGCCCGCTCCATGAACCAAAGTGTCGCGCCAGATCTTTTGCGGTTGTTTCACCCACATGGCGTATACCAAGGGCGAATAAAAACCGAGCGAACGTGGTGTGTCGGCTGGCAGCAATGGCTTGAACCAAGTTTTGTGCACTTTTAGCACCCATCCGATCTAGTTCTTGCAATTGCTCCTGAGTTAATCGGTACAAATCTGGAATTTTCCGAATCAGGCTGGCATCAATGAGTTGATCGACTAATTTATCTCCTAGGCCATCAACATTCATAGCGCGCCGACTGGCAAAATGCAATAAAGCCTGTTTGCGCTGCGCCGGGCAGTAAAGCCCACCAGTGCAACGCCAATCTGCCTCATGGGGTTCGCGTGTGATGGGGCTAGCACATATCGGGCATTGGCCCGATAGCCGCGCAACCATATCAAAAGCATGTGGAGCCGGGTCAGCCCGACGCTCGAACACCACACCAACCACTTCAGGAATGACATCCCCTGCACGGCGCACGATGACGGTATCACCTATGCGTATGTCTTTGCGGCGGGCTTCGTCTTCATTATGCAAAGTTGCATTGCTCACCGTAGTTCCACCCACAAATACCGGCTCGAGTTTGGCTACGGGTGTGAGCTTACCTGTGCGACCAACCTGAACCTCAATGTCTCGCACCACTGTCATTTCCTCTTGAGCAGCGTATTTGTGAGCCACGGCCCAGCGCGGTTCTCGGCTGACAAATCCGAGTTCATTTTGCAACGTATATGCGTTGACCTTATATACAACACCATCAATATCAAAAGGCAATGACGATCGAAGATGTTCAATTTCATGATGATAACCAGCCAGTCCTTGCCCACCCATCACTACCTTTCGTAAGCGATTCACAGGCAAGCCGTAGGCCTGTAGGGCATCTAGCATCTGACTATGCGTTGGCGGTGTAGGCACATCCAGGTCTGCCCAACCGCTCACCTCGCCAGTACCATAAGCATAAAAGCTTAATGGGCGTTGAGCCGCAATGGCCGGATCCAACTGGCGCAGGGCACCGGCCGCTGCATTCCGTGGATTCACAAAGGTTTTTTCATGTCGCATCCCCTGCGCTATGCGTTGACGCTGAGTTTCATTGAGCTTTTCAAAATCGTCACGACGCATATAAACCTCGCCGCGAACTTCTAAAATGGCTGGTGCCTTGCCCATCAGCCGCAAGGGGATTTGATGAATGGTTTTGATATTTTGGGTAACGTCTTCACCTACTTGACCATCTCCGCGTGTGGCGGCTTGCTTTAATGTACCATTTTCATACCTTAAGTTCACAGCTAAGCCATCAAACTTCAATTCACAGGAATATTCAATAGCAGGATCTAATGGGTTGTATTGGAGTTCTTTGCGAATACGCGTATCAAAGCTGAGTGCGCCTTCATCGGTGATATCAGTCTCGGTGCGTATGCTGAGCATAGGCACGGCATGCTGAACTGGGGTAAAGCCATCCAGTACTTTACCGAGAATTCGCTGTGTCGGAGAATCGATAGTACACAATTCAGGGTGCTGATCCTCAATCGCTTGTAGCTCTTGAAACCACTGATGCGCATCCGAGACCTGCGGAGCATCTAATACGTAATATAAATGGGCATGCTTTTGCAGCAGATCACGCAACTCTGCGACTCGGTGCTGTGGTGAGTTAGGCATGGGGGATATAGCCACACTCAACTAAAAAGCCTCCGCGCAGCTAGGCTGCCAGCCGGTAATTCATACTGCGCCAGGCGCTGGTATAAACCCTGCAGATCATTTTCAATGGCAGTAAATTGCTCCTCCCCAATGATTTGCCCGCTATCATCGGTAATGGCTGCATCTAAATCGGCTGCAAATTGCTGGGCTAGGCATTTCCAAAGGGCAAATGGAGCATGCTCTGGTGCATGCTGTGCCACATCAAAGGTCAGGGATATTTGCTTGAGTCCGGCGTTGGCTGCCATATCTGACATAGCCAGTCGGGCATCATAGGTTAATGTCACTACGGGTGGGGATTCGGGTTCCGGCAATAAAGCAATGAAAAAACCCGGTAAGGTACCCGCCATTAATCCGTAGCGCTGGGCTATTTGCTGAATGTACCCGATGGACCAAGTGGTTTTTTCAGCGATCAGATTAACCACTAATTGAGCGTCATGAGCTTGAGCGAATTGATCCAATTCACGGGCTTTTGCAACCACTAGGGTCATATCTTCAAGCTCAATGGATCCGCCTAAATCTTCAGCTAGTTTTTGTGCTTTTAGAACAAATTCGGAATATTCAATTTCATTGAGAACTCCCATTCGATTGGCCATTTGGACAGCCATCTGCAATTGGGTGTATTGTTGATCGGCTTGAAGGGGCTCCCACTGAGCTAATTCTGCGTTTAAACCTTCTAGTAATAATGATTTATGGCCTACTCGGCGGGTTGGGGGCATATGCGCCCAAATAACATCACTCGCCAGGGGCCTGTCCAGCACAATACTGGCCGTAGCATCTATCATGGGCTCAATTCGGGGTTGCGCTCGAGCAGGTGAGGGATGCGACGCAAAAGTGGGTTCAATCGAACTGGTTACATCCCCAGTATTGATATCCACCGAGGGTTCTATGCGTTCATCATGTCCTAATCGAGACTCATGTTGAGTTGGAGCGGCCTGCGCTTTGCGTGGGCGCGATTTCCATACAAGCCATAAGCCTTGCACAACAAGAACCAACATGACCATAGCGGCCAAAATAATCAAACCTTCTGTAAGGGTCATACTACTTCAGCCATACTCAAGGCTGACTCCATATCCACTGCGACAATGCGCGAAACACCCTGCTCTTGCATGGTGACTCCGATGAGTTGTTTAGCCATCTCCATGGCAATTTTATTGTGACTGATGAACAAAAACTGAGTACCCGTGCTCATTTGTGAAACTAGCCGAGCATAACGCTCGGTATTGGCATCATCCAATGGGGCATCAACTTCATCCAATAAGCAAAATGGAGCCGGGTTGAGTTGAAAAATGGCGAACACCAGTGCGATGGCCGTTAACGCTTTTTCTCCTCCCGACAACAAATGAATCGTGCTGTTTTTCTTGCCGGGGGGTTGAGCCATGACCTGCACGCCCGCATCTAAAATTTCATCCCCCGTCATCACCAAACGGGCTTGCCCACCCCCGAATAGGCTCGGAAACATACGCCCAAAATGCTCATTGACTTGCCGAAATGTCTGACCCAATAAATCGCGTGTTTCCAGATCTATTTTTTGAATAGCGCCCTCTAGGGTTTGAATGGCATCGAGCAAATCAGCCGTTTGAGCATCTAAAAAGGTTTTTCGCTCTCGCGAAGCCACCAGTTCATCCAAAGCAGCCAAATTGACAGCACCTAGTGCTTGAATTTCACGATTAATTCGGTCAATTTCACCCTGTAAGCCCCAGAGTTTTACACCCTGGTCTTGAATACTCTGTTCCAAGGCAGATAAGTCCACTTGTGCCGCCCGCAATTGTTCAAGGTATTGCGCGCCACCCAGTGATGCGGCTTGTTGCTCTAGCTGCAATTGCGTGATTTGTTCGCGTAACGGTTGCAAAGAACGCTCGGCTGTCATACGCTGCTCGTCAGCCTGACGCAAGCGCATACTCAGGTGCTCATATTCATTGCGTATCAAAGCCAAGGCTTGCTCTTTGGCCATGCGCTGGTTCAAGGCTTCTTGGAGCCCAGCTTGCGCAGATGTGTCGTTAAGTTCAGCAAGCTCTTGATCCACTTGCTCCATGGTTTGGGCAATCGTTAATGCTTGGCTTTGGGATGTTTGCATGAATCGTTGTAATTCAGCCTGACGGGATTGCCGACTCCGTATACCGAATTGTGCCTCTTGGGCTTGCCGATCAAGCGCACGCACTTGTTCCCGAATTTGCGCCACCTTAGTTTGCTGCAGTAGCACTTGATCATCCAAATGTGTTTGTTGTTCTTGCTCAGCCCCCAGTTGTATATCCAATTCATCAAACCGTGCTTGTCCAGTCTCACGCCGTTCCTGCAGTTGTTCGAGTTGGGCATCCATCTCGGCCACCTCATCATTTAACTGAGTTGCGCGCTCACCTGCTGCTTGGGCTTGCTGACTTAGGCGTAAATACTCCACTTGAAACTGATGCGCTTGCGACTGGCTGTGTTCTAGGTCACGTTGCAAGGCATGTAAGGTTTGTTGTGATTGCGTCAGGGCGGATTCGACTTTCACCAGCGCAGCTCGGGCTTCGTCAGCGAGCAAGGTTTGAGCACGAAGTTGGCGCTCAAGGTTTTCAATTTCTTGAACCCTAGCTAACATTCCGGCTTGCTCTGAATCAGGTGCATAAAACACTAAACTCTGCTGATCAACAATATGCCCTTGGGGACACACAAAAACTTCACCCTGCTGTAACTGGTGTCTGTGCGCTAAGGCATCGGCCAAATCGTTAGCCACACGTACACTTTGCAACCATGCATTCAAAACTCTTTGCAGGGGCTCATCCAGCAAATGGAGCCGAATTTTTTGCGCTAGTCGAGCTTCTGTTTCGCTCACTGTCCGCTCAGCACTTAATAGTGATGCCGATGCATGAAACGCCAGTTTAGCCGGAGGAGGATCAGCCTCAAATGCCTGCAACATATCCAGCTTACTCAGGCTAAGAGCGTTCAAGCGCTCACGTAATATCGCCTCAAGGGCTGTCTCCCAACCGGGTTCAATCGGCAATGACTTCCATAAGGGTTGCAAATGTTCTAGGCCGTGCTTGAGCAACCAGGGTTGAAGTTTGCCCTGTGTTTGTACTTTTTCTTGTAAAGCCTTGAGCGCATCGATACGTGCATGTATTCCCGATACTTGCGCGGCTTCATGATTATGCTGATCTTGCAGCCGCTTACGAGTGGCTTCTAATTCAGGCATAGCCTGCTGGCATTCTTGCAGCTTGAGTTGATTCTGTTGCGTAGTTTGTTGTGCGCGTTGTAATTGGATTTGGGTATCTTGTAATCGCAGCTCATCGGGGCGCTGCAAGCTACGCTGCTCTTGGGTCATGCGTTCACGCCGTAATTGCAATTGGCGGGCTTGGTCTTCAATATGGCGACTTTCCGCAGAAAGCAATTGAATTTGCTGCTGCACGGCACTGGCCTTGCCTTTTTGCTCAGCAGCTGATTGTTGCCAGCGCAACAAAACTTCTTCTGCTTCTGGCAAATTCAAGGCTTGATCTTCGGCTTGTGCTTGCAGTACTAGGGCTTGCTCTTGAGCCGCTTCCAACTCATCAACTAAGGCATTCGACTCTTGCTCAGCTTCCTCCAATCGGGCTTGCCATTGGGCGGCTTGAGTTTGCAACTCTAGGCGCCGAGCACGGGCTTTTTCCACGCCCTCCACCACATATCTGATGCGTTCTTCTAGCCTGCTTACCTGAAGTGCGGCTTCAGCCAGTTCGCCCTGGGCCCGATGCAAATCATCACCGGCTTGGTAATGACCTTGTCGCAACGCTTCAATTTCGGCCTCTACTTCGCGAAGTTGAGCAGTTTGCGCCTCTAGGGCATTCGTGGCTTGTACTACAGCCAGATGCACACGTTCTTCTTCGGCTGCTGCATCGCGGTGTTTTAAAAACCATAGTTGGTGTAGTTTGAGCGTTCCTTGATCTTGTAAGGTACGGTACTGGTTTGCCACTTCGGCCTGTTTTTCTAACTTTTCCAGGTTGGTATTGAGCTCACGCAAAATATCTTCAACACGAATCAGGTTTTCACGGGTATCTTTAAGGCGATTTTCCGTTTCGCGCCGCCGCTCTTTGTATTTAGAAACACCCGCTGCTTCCTCAAGAAATAGGCGTAGTTCTTCAGGCTTACTTTCGATGATACGGCTGATGGTGCCTTGCCCGATAATGGCATAAGCCCTTGGGCCCAAACCGGTGCCTAGAAATACATCTTGCACATCCTTTCGGCGCACCGATTGATTATTGATGTAATAACTGCTACCCCCATCACGGGTAAGTACCCGTTTGACAGCTATTTCCGCATATTGGTTCCATTGCCCGCCGGCTCGGGCGATTTGGTTATCAAATACCAATTCAACACTGGCACGACCAGCTGGTTTGCGACTGATGCTGCCATTAAAAATAACATCTTGCATGGATTCACCACGCAACTCAGATGCTTTACTTTCCCCCAGCACCCAACGCACCGCATCCATGATATTGGACTTACCGCAACCATTGGGCCCCACGACGCCTACAAGCTGACCGGGTAGATCAAATTGAGTGGGGTCGGCAAATGATTTGAAGCCCGAGAGCTTGATGGACTGCAACCGCATGGCAAAACGATGTGATGATAGGATCAGCTAAAAGGATGAACTTGTAATGATAACATTGAGGCTTAAATACTTTTGATTTCAAAACACCCCATGGCCACCAAAACAGCGACCAAAACCCCGCGCTCAACCCCAAAGATCACTCAACGCAGCAAGCCACAAACGCCCCCTAGCGCCCCCAGCAAGCAATTAGATGTTTTTGACAACCCTACACCTGAGCGGGATTATTGGATTCAATTTTTGGTGCCAGAATTTACTTGCCATTGCCCGCTAACTGGGCAGCCTGATTTTGCCCACTTCACCATTGACATGATCCCCGATAAATGGTGCATCGAGCTTAAAAGCTTGAAAATGTATTTCTGGTCTTATCGCAATGAAGGGGCGTTCCACGAAAAAGTGACCAATACCATACTCGATGACATCGTGCGCACAGCGCAACCCCGCTACATTCGTATTACAGCACGCTGGTATGTTCGTGGTGGTATTTACACGAACGTGGTGGCTGAACACCGCAAAAAAGGCTGGAAGCCTCTGCCTAAGGTTGACCTGCCATTGGCAGACAAAGCCACCGGAATTTCCCAGGTCTAGCCCAGTTCGTTTTGCTGTGAATGTATGAATCCTTTATTACAAAAGCTTCAGCCCTATCCCTTTGAGCGTTTGCGTCAACTCACTCAAGGGATTACGCCCAACCCGGCTTACAGCCCAATCAGCTTGGGTATCGGCGAGCCTAAGCACCCTACTCCTGCGTTTATTGAATCTGCCATCATCCAATCGCTCTCGGGATTGAGTTCCTACCCGGCCACCGCTGGTGAGCTCCAACTGCGTCAAGCCATCGCATCTTGGTTGCAGCAACGCTATGCCATTAACGTGGATGCCAACACACAAGTTTTACCCGTCAATGGTTCACGTGAAGCGTTATTTGCCTTGGCTCAAACGGTGATAGACACAAGCCAACCCCGTGCCTGTGTGGTTTGCCCCAATCCCTTCTACCAAATCTACGAAGGCGCAGCACTCTTGGCTGGCGCTGAATTGGCTTTTGCCAACAGCGATCCCGCTCGAAATTTTGCAGCCGATTGGTCGAGCATTAGTGAGGAAACATGGCAGCGCTCCCAGTTGTTATACGTATGCTCACCCGGCAATCCCACCGGTGCTGTGATGCCCTTGGCAGAATGGCAACGTTTATTCGAACTCAGCGACCGATACGGCTTTGTCATTGCCAGTGATGAGTGTTATAGCGAAATTTATTACGGCAATACGCCGCCCTTGGGAGGCCTAGAAGCCGCCTGGCAGTTAGGGCGCCGTCAGTTTGAGCGGTTGATTGCCTTTACCAGCTTATCGAAGCGCAGCAATGTACCGGGCATGCGCTCAGGGTTTGTTGCTGGCGATGCCCAAATCTTGCAAGCTTTTTTACGCTATCGCACCTATCATGGCAGTGCCATGAGTCCTGTGGTTCAATCAGCAAGTGTAGCGGCTTGGTCTGATGAATCCCATGTGCAAACCAATCGGATGCTCTATCAGCAAAAATTTCAAACCGTAACGCCCCTATTGGCCTCAGTACTGGATGTCAAACTACCCGATGCAGGGTTTTATTTGTGGGCAGGGGTTCCTGGCGGTAATGACATCGCCTACGCACAACAACTCTTAGCCCAATACAATGTTCATGTTTTACCAGGCAGCCTATTGGCACGCACAGCCCACGGTACCAATCCAGGTGCTGGTCGCATACGCATGGCACTGGTGGCCGGCGTTGATGAATGCCTCGAAGCGGCACATCGTATTGTTCAATTTACCCAAAACTATCAACCATCATGACAACTCAAACACTTGAAACCCTCATCAATGCCGCTTGGGAGGCTCGGACCGATGCAGCCTTTATTCAAAAGCCTGAAGTCAAGGAAGCTGTGGCCCATACGCTTGAGCAACTTAATAATGGCACGTTGCGTGTGGCTGAACGCCTTGGTGTTGGCCAATGGCAAGTCAATCAATGGGTGAAAAAAGCGGTATTACTCAGCTTCAGACAAAATGACAACCAACTCATGCACTCTGGTGACTTGGCTTTTTATGACAAAGTAAAAACCAAATTTAGTGACTGCACGGATGAACAAATGAAAGCCTCTGGCGTGCGTGTGGTGCCTCCTGCTGTCGCCCGCTATGGCTCCTTCATCGGACGCAATGCCATCCTGATGCCCAGCTATGTCAACATTGGTGCTTATGTAGATGAAGGCACGATGGTCGATACCTGGGCCACCGTGGGGTCATGTGCGCAAATTGGCAAGAACGTTCACTTATCGGGCGGTGTGGGTATTGGGGGCG
Organism: Burkholderiaceae bacterium; assembly: GCA_032122355.1. GTDB lineage: Bacteria > Pseudomonadota > Gammaproteobacteria > Burkholderiales > Burkholderiaceae_C > RFTU01. The sequence goes on along the minus strand of JAUMCS010000061.1, from coordinate 7,005 downwards.
TACTGGAACCTTTACAAGCCAACCCCACCATTATTGAGGACAACTGTTTCATAGGCGCACGATCCGAAGTGGTTGAGGGTGTGATTGTGGAAGAAAATTCCGTGATTTCCATGGGCGTTTATTTAGGTCAAAGCACCAAAATATTTGACCGCACCACCGGAGAAGTCACCTACGGTCGCATTCCTGCTGGTTCCGTTGTGGTGAGTGGAAACTTACCTAGTGCGGATGGCTCCTACAGCCTGTATTGCGCAGTGATCGTGAAAAAAGTCGATGCCCAAACACGCGCCAAAACCAGTATCAATGATCTACTCCGAGCTTAAGCCATCATGCTTGACCCCATAGCCCTCACCGAATCGCTCATCGCCAGGCCCTCCGTCACCCCTGAGGATGGGAGTTGTCAACAATTAATTGCTGAACACCTGCAAGGTTTGGGCTTTGAGTGTCATCATTTGCGCCATGGCCCTGATCATTTTCGGGTGAGTAATTTATGGGCGATTCGTCGTGGCACCCAACCAGGGCCTACCCTCGCCTTTGCTGGACATACCGATGTCGTTCCTACAGGCCCCCTTGAGAAGTGGAGCAGCGATCCATTTGTGCCCACACACCGTGATGGTTTGCTTTATGGCCGAGGTGCCGCTGATATGAAAACCTCTCTGGCAGCCATGGTCACGGCCGTCGAACAATTTGTCAGCCAGCACCCTCATCATGCTGGCTCCATTGGTTTTATGCTCACCAGTGATGAAGAAGGCCCCTCGGTCGACGGTACCGTGCGTTTGGTGGAATGGCTGCAAGATCAGGGCCAAACTTTAGATATGTGCATTGTGGGTGAACCCACATCCGTTGATACTTTGGGCGACACCATTAAGAATGGCCGCCGTGGCTCACTCAGCGGCAAATTAATAGTGAAAGGGGTACAAGGCCATATTGCTTATCCTCACCTGGCTGTGAATCCCATTCACACCTTTGCACCCGCCTTAGCTGCACTCACACAAATCGTATGGGATGAGGGCAATACGTATTTTCCTCCGACTACATGGCAGATTTCCAACATTCATGCCGGCACTGGCGCCAATAATGTCATACCAGGCGAATGTGGGGTTGACTTTAATTTTCGCTTCAGTACGGAATCTACGCCGGAAAGCCTCAAACAACGCTTAGTAGCTGTACTCGACCAACATGCTTTACAATATGAGCTGCAATGGACTCTAGGTGGTTCCCCTTTCTTAACTCCCAAAGGCGAGCTTAGCGATGCCCTGTCAAGGGCCATTGAATCTGTAACTCAACAGCGGACGAGCCTTTCCACCACAGGCGGCACCTCCGATGGCCGATTTATTGCCCGTATATGCCCCCAAGTGGTGGAGTTTGGTCCTATCAATACCAGCATTCATAAAGTCGATGAGCACGTGCTCGTAGCAGATATTCCGCGCCTAACGGCCATCTATCACGAAACCTTAGTTCGACTGCTGGCATGACATTCCTCACCTTCATAGAAACTCAAGCCCAGCGTTTACAAATAGCCAACGTTAGTTATGGTCACGGTACCCTCAATGCCTTTGATGAAACTTGCTGGCTCGCCCTATGGTGTTTAGGTTTGCCCTTAGATGATTTAGAAGCTATACAAACCCTTGAGCTCGGTAGCGAGCAGGAGCAAAAAATTCACGAGCTCATTACTAAGCGTATAGATACCCGCGAGCCAGCGGCCTATCTCACCGGCGAAGCTTGGTTGCAGGGCATTCCATTTTCGGTAGATAAGCGCTGTATTATTCCACGCTCATTGATTGCTGAGCCCATAGTCGATGGTACCCTAGATGCCTGGCTAAGTGCGAACACGCAACGCGTACTAGACCTCTGCACCGGAAATGGTAGTTTGGCAGTTTTGGCTGCGATGGCTTGGCCCGATGTGAGCGTAGATGCAGCAGATATCAGCTCATCCGCTTTGGAAGTAGCTCTACTCAATATTCAAAAGCATCAACTCACCCATCGCATAAAGCTATACCAAGGCGATGGGTTAGAGGCCGTGACAGGCCAAAGCTATGACCTGATTTTATGCAATCCGCCTTATGTGAATACGCAAGCCATGAGCGTGCTACCGCCCGAATACCAGGCTGAGCCTGCCTTGGCGCTAGCCGGCGGCATGGATGGAATGGATTTCATTCGCCCCCTCTTGTCTAAGGTTGGCCAGTTCCTGCGGCCCGATGGGGTATTGGTGCTTGAAATTGGTCATGAAATGCCATATTTTGAGGGTGCATTTCCGCAACTTGAAATCATTACCCTACCCACCAGTGCAGGCGATGAGCACGTGGTATTGCTCACGCGCGAGGCCATCCTCAGGCTAGACTCATGATTGTTCTGCGTCAAGTAGTATTACGCCGTGGCGTCAAAGTGGTTTTGCAAAATGCCGATATCACCCTCAACCCAGGTGAAAAAATAGGTTTGGTGGGTCGCAATGGTGCGGGCAAATCCAGCCTGTTTTCATTGCTCACTGGGCGTTTACAACCGGATGCTGGCGATATCAGTATTCCACCCACATGGCGTATAGGTGAAGTAGCGCAACATATGCCGGAGTGTGCTGATTTTGCCACGGACTTTGTGATTGCTGGCGATACCCCACTGATGCAGGCACAAGAACAGTTGCGTTTGGCCGAAGCTGATGATGATGGCCATGCGATGGCACAAGCGCACATGAAAATTGAAGAGTGTGGCGGTTTTGATGCCAAGGCGCGAGCGCAAGCCTTGATGCTGGGTTTGGGCTTCAAAAGTGACCAACTCGAACAAGCCGTCAATAGCTTTTCTGGTGGTTGGCGTATGCGACTGCAACTGGCCCGTGCTTTGATGTGTCCGGCAGATTTGTTGCTCTTAGATGAGCCCACCAACCACCTTGATTTAGATGCCCTGGTTTGGCTAGAGGCATGGTTACAGCGCCACCCTGCCACCATGCTGATTATCAGTCACGATCGTGAATTTTTAGATGCCATCACCAAAGTGACTGTTCACCTTGAAGAAACACAGCTCACGCGATGGGGGGGTAACTACAGCGCATTTGAAGAAATGCGCGCCGAACGCTTAAGTCAACAGCAAGCTGCACAAGCCCGCCAGCAAGAGCGCATCGCTCATTTACAAAAATTCATCGATCGCTTTAAAGCCCAGGCAACCAAGGCCCGCCAAGCACAAAGTAGGGTGAAAGCTTTGGCACGCATGGAACGGATTGCCCCTATCTTGACGGCGCATGAATTTAATTTTGAATTTCGCCAACCGCCACAACTCCCCAACCCGATGCTGAGCTTACGTCACCTAGACTGCGGCTATCCAGCGCAATCATCCAATTCTTCAGCCACCGTGATTGTGCACCAAGCCACACGCACACTGCTGGCTGGGCAGCGCATTGGGGTATTGGGTGCTAATGGTCAGGGCAAATCAACCTTGGTGAAAACCATCGCCGGCAATTTGCAGCCCGTATCAGGGCAAATGGTACAAGGCAAGGGCTTGCGTATTGGCTATTTTGCGCAGCAAGAAATGGATCTGCTTTTGCCTGATGATACCCCCCTGCAACGCATGGTGCGCTTAGTTCGTGACTTGCACAGCCAAGGCGACATTGCAGGCGAAGGCAGAGAGCAAGACATACGTAATTTCTTGGGCCAATTTCGTTTTGAAGGGAATATGGTTCACCAACCCGTAGCCACTCTATCTGGTGGAGAACGTGCGCGCTTGGTGTTAGCCCTGTTGGTATGGCAGCGCCCTAACCTGTTGCTGCTGGATGAACCCACCAATCACCTTGATCTCAATACCCGCGAGGCCCTTTCGCTTGCACTGAATAGTTTTGATGGGTCCGTTCTACTGGTAAGCCATGACCGAGCTTTATTACGTGAAGTCTGCGATGAATTTTGGTGGGTACACGAGGGGCAATTACAGGGGTTTGATGGTGACTTAGATGATTATCAAAAACGTCTACTAGAAATAAGCCGTGCCCAAGCATCCCATGCCAAGACCACTGCCAAAATCAATTCCAAGGCCACTTTCAACCAGGCGATTCCACCCATTATTGGGGCTTTTGATAAAAAAGCACAACAACTCCAAAAGAAAAAACAACAAGAGATCCAGCGTATTGAGGAACAACTATGCGCTTTAGAACAACAGAAAAAATTCCTCGAAGATGAACTCGTTCGCTTATCAACAGAAGGTGTTGGGCAGCACAATGTCATCACGCAACTAAGCCAGCAAGCCACAGAAATTCAAGACCAAATGAACTCGCTTGAAGAAAAGTGGTTAGAACTTTCAGCCTAACTAAATCAACTCCAAAAACTGCTTGACCTCCTCTTTCCGTGTCATGATATCGGCATGACCTAATGCCATGACTTCACGAGTATAAGCCGACTCGAATAATAAATAGCTGGCCAAGGCGGCTCCCCTCGCTTGTGTACCGCGCCCAGATACACCCACCCCTCGTAATAGCGCTCTAACAGCCCATGGCAAGGCACTAATATGCCGTGCTGCCATATCATCCAACCTCTGGCTAGGTGCAATAACCAATAATTCAATGGTGCGCAAAGGGGTTTTATCCCTACCTTCCTTCGACAGCAAACCCAGAGTTTTGTTCACGCGTTCTAGTCGCTCGATATCTATCGCCAATGAATCCAGAAAAATATTCGACAGAGCATGACCCGCAATTTGTGCCAAACTCGGGTAGGCATGATTACTAACAACTCGGCCAGGCGGCTCACGCATTCGGCCAGAGCCAATGACTAAGATTTTTTCTGCACCCAAATGTATTGCCGGGGAAATAGGTGCTGTTTGGCGCATAGCCCCATCACCAAACCATTCCAACTGGCCACTCATACTCAAAGGCACAGCTGGAAACATGAAAGGAATAGCTGCAGAGGCCATAAGATGAGGGATATCAATTTTGTCACGTTGAGCCATACGGTTGGTGCGTTCCCAATTGTCTATCACTTGCTCTGAGTCATAAAAAGTGACATGGTTTCCAGTGGTGTAACTTGAAGCGGTTATGGCCAATGCATGCAGATGCCCCTCGGTCATCATTTGAGGAATACGATCGAGGGGAATCAGCTGGCGCAATAAACCCTCTAGAGGACTATTATCCAATAGTGACTTAGGTGCCCCTGAGGCCTTGGCCCATCGAGCCAAAATCCAACCTAAGCTGAAAAGCGTTAACCACTTGGCACCGCTTCTTGCCATACCCCAGGCATCGGCAAGGTACACCTGATTAGCGCTAAAGTTTTCCCATACCGTCACCAAATCAGAAACAGCCGTATTAAATTCATCAGCTTGAGAAGCCAATTTAGCGGCAATCAATGCACCCGCGGATGTACCCGATATCACCTGAAATGGGCTTTTGATAACGGGACCCGCTTTGCCATCGTAGATGGAGGACTGGTGTTGTTGCAGTATTTCAGCAATGGCTCTAAGCACTCCAACCTGATAGGCTGCGCGGGCACCACCACCCGTTAGTATCAATCCTAGCTTTGTAGAAGTGCCTGCCATGAAAAACCTGATTTATGAATAAACCACCTTAGCCAGCCCCTGATGCGCAAGGCCAGCCCAATGTCGTAATGCATCATCACTGGGCCAAAACCTTACATTTGGCCCCAAATCAATATCCGCTTTTGCTGACTGATTTAGGCAATGATATCGAATACGCAGACCCAAGGATGTATTCCCTTCAGGAGTCTCCACTTGACACACAGGCCAGCGAGCCAATATTTCAGCCAAGGGTGGCAAATGCCCCTGAAACGTCACACTCAAAAAACGCCCAAAACGAGCCCGAGCCGCTGCCATATCCCATAATTGTTGAATATTCAAACGCAATCCTCCGGAGAATCGATCGGGCTGTACCTTTCCTTGAACAATAACAACCGCATCGTCTTGCAATAAATCCTTGTTAGCCAGCAATAGCTTTTCATCCAGAACTGCTTCAATGTATTGGGATTTATCGTCTAACTTAAACAGTGCTACCCTTCCCCTGTGACCGTTGATGATTCGCAAATCATTGATCACACCTGCAACCAGAACGGGATCTTTGCTATCCACCAAATCGCCTATTTGACGTGAAGCAAACTGCCTGACCTCAGTTTCCACCTCATCAAACAAATGGCCGGATAGGTAAAACCCCAATGCAGCCTTCTCGTGCATTAAACGCTCACGCGGGCTCCAATCTGCCATAACGGGCATAGGAGGCTCTTGTGCGGATGAACCATGAGCACTTTCATCTTCAAATAAATCGAACAAACCCAGTTGATTTGCATTAGCCAGTTGATTATCTGCCCACTCCACAGCCAGCGGCAGTGCAGCCAGGGTTTGCGCACGATTTGGGTGCAGTGCATCAAAAGCACCTGCCTTTATTAAAGCCTCCACCGCACGCTTATTCACCTTTTGCCGATCAACTCGATGGGCAAAATCAAACAAGCTTTTAAAAGGGGTGTCGCGAGCGGCAACGATGGCCTCAATAGCATTTCGGCCCGTACCCTTAATTGCGCCCAAACCATAGCGAATACATCGATCGGAAATAGGTTCAAACCGCCATGTGCCTGAATTGATATCTGGTGCCCTGAATTCCAATCCAAAATTGTCTCTTGCATCGGCTAATAACACGTTCAACTTATCCGTATCATCCGACTCAATAGTCATGTTGGCCGCAAAAAACTCTGCCGTACAATGCACCTTAATCCAAGCAGTGTGATACGCCAGCAGTGAATAAGCAGCCGCATGGCTTTTATTAAATCCATAGCCAGCGAATTTCTCCATCAAGTCAAAAACTTCGTCGGCCTTGGCTTCTGCGATGCCCTTTTCTAGAGCGCCGGCACGAAATTTAATACGCTCCTTCGCCATTTCCTCTGGTTTTTTCTTACCCATAGCGCGACGTAACAAATCCGCGCCGCCAAGAGTGTAGCCACCCATGACCTGAGCGGCCTGCATCACTTGCTCTTGATAAACGAATATGCCATAGGTTTCAGCTAAAACCTGCTCTAACAATGGATGCGGATAAACGAT
>JAUMCS010000060.1:0-77761 GCA_032122355.1 Burkholderiaceae bacterium | reverse complement strand
CGTTGCAACGCATCTGAACCTTCCTTACCTGGCTTGCCTGAGGGGATACGTATTTCAATCAGTTGTTGGCTTGAAAACAAGCTCATGGACTGCGCTGCGCCTTGGAGCAGTGACCAATCACTATGCGAGGCTGCCATGACAAATACTTGTCGATCTGTGTATCCGGCGGTACGTGCGATCTGGCGCAGAGTGTCAGCAGCCTCTTGGCTGAGCAGGGGGTCGTCGCCATACAGGGTGTAGATGGGTTTGAGCGCGTTTGGCCCTGCACGCACATGCGCCGCTAATTGATCGGCTTTGATTTGCATGCTTATCCTTTCTCTGGGATAGCAGGTGGGGGTAGCTTGACTGCTTCTAAACGGCGCACGATTTGCGAGGTGATATCACGCGTCATTTCCGCATAAATTTCTTCTTCCTCGTGCATTTTGGCCAGTACCGCAGATTCTGTGGTGCTGAGTGGTCGGGTTAATAAGAAAGTAGCTGGAGGGATCAAAATTTTTTCAGTGGAAGAAATGAGTTGGAAGGCAATTTGCACACGCAATTCATAGGCACGTGTCAGCCCCGTGGCCGTCATGGCAACGGCTCGCTTAGCGCGAATTTCGTGTAAAACGCGAAAGATCACTTGCGCTTGTTGGGGTGATGCTACCATTTCAAGCGTTGCGGGCAGCTGGCGTCGCAATTCTGGCAATAGCAACGAAGCACGATCAAAGCCCTCTAAAGCCATTTTGCTGAATGACAATTCACCGGCTTGGCGTAAGTGAAAAGCGCAGCCCACAAACCCACTGGCGATGAAGCCTAAGGCTGTAGATTGGCAGAGTTGCTTAAGGGCTTGACGTCGATGCACCGCCATACATTAAACCACGACGTTAACCAAGCGCCCAGGTACCACAATGACTTTTTTCGGCGGTGTGCCCGAGGCAAAACGGATAAATTCAGGGCTGGCCAAAGCCGCTTGGGTGATTTGATCCTGATCGGCCTGTGCGGGCACCGTTAAACTGCCTCGAAGTTTGCCGTTAATTTGTAGCATGAGTTGAATCTCATCTTGAACCAAGGCGGATTCATCCACGTGCGGCCAAGGGGCATCCAAAATATCGACTCCTGTATTGCTGGCATACCCCAACTCAGACCAAAGAATATGACTGAGGTGTGGGCATACCGGATAAAGCGCCCGCAGCAAGATAGAAAAACCTTCTTGCACGCCATCGATGTCCGCATCTGAAGGGGATGCAAGAGGATGGCTTTCGAGTGCATTGAGGAGCTTCATGCACCCTGACACCACCGTGTTGTATTGCATCCGCTGGTAGTCAAATGAGATTTGCTTGAGGGTCAGATGTATTTCACGGCGCAGCGCTTTGGCGGTGTCGGATGGTGTGTTTTCTGCCTCCGGGGTTCGGGCATGATTCAAGTGATGCAGCTTGTTGGCAAATGCCCAAACACGCTTGATAAATCGGTGGGCACCTTCCACACCCGCATCGTTCCATTCTAGGGTTTGCTCGGGTGGTGCAGCAAACATCACAAATAATCGGGCGGTATCAGCGCCATAGCGATCAATCAATTCTTGCGGGTCGACACCATTGTTTTTAGACTTGGACATCGTGCCAATGCCCTCGTAGGTAATGGCCGTGCCCGCAGGTAATGACCCTTTGGCTTGTTTCAGCAGCGCGCCGTTGATTTTGCCTTGCGCATCAAAGGTGTTTTCAACTTCATGGGGCCAAAAATACTCTATGCCGCCTTGTTCCGTGCGCCGAGAATAAATATGGTTGAGAACCATGCCTTGGGTGAGTAGTCGGGTAAAGGGTTCATCAACCTGAACTAAACCTAAATCGCGCATGACTTTGGTCCAGAATCGGGCGTAAAGCAAGTGCAAAATGGCATGCTCTATACCGCCGATGTATTGATCCATACCCGAACGAATGCCTTGGGTAGGTGCACTACTGCCCAACCAATAGCGCGCACCATCACCGACCATGGCTTGGTTGTTGGTGGCGTCACAATAACGCATGAAGTACCAAGATGAATCCACGAAGGTATCCATAGTGTCAGTTTCACGCTGAGCATCATGCCCGCAGCGAGGGCATTTCACATTCAAAAAGCTGGCGCATTGCTTGAGTGGATTACCACTGCCGTCAGGTATCAAGTTCTCGGGTAAAACGACCGGTAAATCTTTTTCCGGAACCGGTACAGCACCACAGTCAGGGCAGTGAATGATGGGAATAGGGGTGCCCCAATATCGTTGACGGCTAATGCCCCAATCGCGCAGACGCCAAGAGGTTTTTTTCTCTCCTAGGCCTTTGGTAGTTAGCAGTTCGGCCACTTTGCTCACGGCGGCTTTGTGGGAAAGACCGGTCAAAGGGCCGGAGTTAACGCATACGGCAAATTCCTTCGTCGCGTACCAGTCTTGCCAGGCATCTGTAGAAAACGCGCTCTTCGGAAAGTCAGAATCGGAGCCAAAACCATCACCCATACCAGCGCCGGATGCGGAACCACCTCCAAATCCAGAACCATCACCGAAGCCCTGCCCAATTAGATCATTGGCTCGACGATCTGCTACTACTTGAAGAATAGGTATCCCATATTTCTTGGCAAACGCAAAGTCACGCTCATCGTGGGCGGGTACGCCCATCACGGCGCCGTCGCCGTAGCTCATGAGCACGTAGTTGCCGACCCAGACCTCGACCTGAGCCCCCGTGAGCGGGTGCGTGACGAACAGACCCGTGGGCATGCCCTTTTTCTCTTGCGTGGCCAACTCGGCTTCGGTGGTGCCGCCGGTTTTGCACTCTTCCAGGAAATCGGCCAAAGCGGGGTTGCTGGCAGCGGCGTGCAGCGCCAGCGCGTGTTCGGCGGCCACCGCGCAAAACGTCACGCCCATGATGGTGTCGGCACGAGTGGTAAATACATACAACTTGCCGTCTTGAATCAAATGCCCATCTTCATTGGTGATGTGATGGGTAAACGCAAAACGCACGCCCATGCTTTTGCCTATCCAGTTTTCTTGCATGGCTTTGACCCGCTCAGGCCAGCCACTCAGGCCATCCTGCAAAGGATCTAAGAGTTCTTGTGCGTAACGGGTAATACACAAGTAGTAGCCAGGAATTTCACGCTTTTCTACCAAAGCACCTGAGCGCCAACCGCGGCCATCAATCACTTGTTCGTTGGCCAATACAGTTTGGTCAACGGGATCCCAGTTGACAATCTGAGTTCTTTGCTCAGCAATGCCCGCTTCCAGCATTTTCAAGAACAACCATTGGTTCCAGCGGTAATACGCAGGGTCACATGTGGCTATTTCACGGCTCCAATCAATGGCCAACCCCATGGCTTGCATCTGCCCTTTCATGTGGGCGATGTTGGCATAAGTCCACTGTGCTGGCGGTACTTGGTTTTTCATGGCCGCATTTTCTGCGGGCAAGCCAAATGCATCCCAACCCATGGGCATGAGCACATTCATACCCTGCATACGCAGTTGGCGGGTGAGCATGTCATTGATGGTGTAATTACGTACGTGCCCCATGTGTAGTTTGCCACTGGGGTAGGGCAGCATAGAGCAGGCGTAAAATTTGGGTTGGGTATCGTCTTCTGTGACGCGATACACATCATGATCGCGCCATTGAGCTTGCGCTGTGGATTCAATTTCAGCGGGGTTATAAGTGGGATTCATATGATCGGAAAAAAGTAGGTGGCTGTGGAAGACCTATTTGGAGGCGGGTTGCGCGACAAAGCCGATTCGTGTGAGGCCAGCTTTTTGAACCCAACCAATAAGCTCGGCCACTCGGCCATAAGCAACGGCCTGATCGGCGCGTATAAACACCTCCGCATTGGCATTGGATTGAGCTGCAGAGGCTAGCTGTGCTCGCAATGCATCAACATCTGCACTTTCATCACCCCAGAAAAATTCACCCTGCGCATTGATGGCCACGGATATCATCGAGGGCTTGGGCGGGGTTGCAGCAGCATCGGCTTTGGGTAACTCGAGAGGCAAACGAGGAGTCATGAGTGGGGCAGTAATGATGAAAATAACCATCAATACCAGCATCACGTCAATAAACGGCGTCATGTTGATGTCACACAGGGGGGGGGTCCTTGCGGGCCGCTCAAGCCGACCAAAACTCATGCGCTGTCACCATCAAGGTTGGTTTTATGAAATGAGCCTTGTGTTTGCCATTCACGCAGATCATGGGCAAACCCTTCCAGCTCAGCTTCAGCAGCATTGATCCATTTGTTAAATAAATTGAAGGCGAGTGCCGCAGGGATGGCCACCGCTAAACCGGCTGCGGTCATGATTAAAGCTTCGCCAACTGGGCCAGAGACTTTGTCTATGGATGCAACTCCTTCAGCCGATAGCGAAACTAGCGCGTGATAAATACCCCAGACTGTGCCAAACAAACCGATGAACGGTGCCGTGCTGGCCACCGACGCGAGCACGACTTGGCCCCATTGCAGGTGCGCAACGGAGCGATGCAGTGCATCGCGGATGCGGCGGGTGAGTTGTGATTCAGGTTGTGAGGATGCCGCCAAAGTGCCTAGGGCGGTTTTGGCATCTGCTGCGGTAAGTAAGGGCAGAATGATTTGTTCGCGATCGATTTGCTGCAGGCGCTCACGCGCTTGGGTGACATTGGGTGCAGACCAAAAACCGGCAAGGCCGCGCACAAGATCAGCGCTGGCACGCTTCAAGACCCAGCTTTTCCAGCCAATCAAAAACCAGGAGCCTATCGACATTAAAAAAAGCAGGGCAGCTGTGGTGCGGCCTATGCCATCACTGGCGCTCCAAAATTCCATTATGCCCTGCATTATTGGGCTCCTGAGTTGTTGAAACCCAATACATCGCTCATATCAAATAAGCCGCTATTATGCTGCATCAAAAAACGGGCTGCACGTAAACTGCCTTCGGCATATGTGGCCCGACTACTGCTTTTGTGCGAAATTTCTATCCGCTCGCCGGTGCCCATGAACATGACGGTATGGTCGCCCACGACATCACCTCCACGAATGGTGGAAAATCCGATGGTAGAGGGAGCACGCTCGTCGGTGTAACCTTCGCGACCATAAATGGCACATTCGCTAAGATCGCGCTTCAGAGCTTGAGCGATGACTTCACCCATGCGCAATGCGGTGCCGCTGGGGGCATCAACTTTATGCCGATGATGCGCTTCGACGATTTCAATGTCATATCCTGTTTGGCAGGCGCGCGCAGCCATATCCAGTAAACGTAGAACGACGTTTACACCCACGCTCATGTTGGGTGACATGACGATGGGAATTTTTTGGCTTAAAGATGCGATAGTGGCTTTTTGCTCGGCAGTAAAGCCGGTGGTGCCAATGACGGCCGGCACTCCTACCTTTGAGCATATTTGTAGATGCTCCAAGGTACCTCTGGGTCGGGTGAAGTCGATCAAAACATCAGAAACTTGAAGGGCGTTTTCTAGATTTGATTGAATGGCGATGCCAGTTTCCAGGCCAAGAAAAGCACCTGCATCTTGTCCTATGGCATTGTCCCCTTCGGGTACGAGTGCGGCTGCGAGCTTGCAATCAGGTGCATTGATGATGGCCTCAATCAGCATGCGCCCCATGCGACCTGTGGCACCTGTGATGGCAATAGCAAGAGGGTGGTTGGTTTTCATTATGGGGTGGTCTCCAATGGGGGATAGGTACGTACGGCACCTTGAGGCGCACTTTGACTGGCGCTGGGTTTACGTGTCGGCAAGGGTAAGGCTTTGATTTGGTCTGATGTGAGTTCAGTTGCTAGGGGTGTGCTGCGGGGCTTGAACGTACTGATAGATGCTGAGAATTCAGCCTCAGAAGGCAGTGGCGGTGCATCAATTTTTTTCAGCTTTTCATCTTGAAAAAATAAAGTGATAGTGCGTTGTTGTAGTGGCTGCCCATGGCGTGCGAATGAGAAGTGATAGTCCCAACGATGGGGGTGAAAAACATCAATCAGGGTAGGGCTTCCTAATTGCTCGCGCACTTCATCAGGCGATGAGCCGAGTTTGATTAAAGCCAGTTGTTCCTTGGTGACCACGTTGCCCTGTGCAATTTCGATTTGATAGGGTTGAATCACGGGCGCATACTCGACCACTTGCTTCCATTGAGAGCTACTACATCCCATCAACAGGACGAAAGGCATGAAAATGACAATTTTTAGCATAGCAATCATCGGTGGTGTGGCTGAGGAAGGGCTTGTTAGGTGAATTGGGTCGGGCGCGGTTGCACTGGACCATTCACAGTGGTGAGTGTTTGAGGGTATCATCAGGTTATTTTAGAGTCCATTGCATGTTTTTAAACTATGAATACATTGAAAAGTAGCGGGTTAAAGGGTTTAAAGGCAACGCTGCCGAGAATGAAAATTTTAGAGCTTTTTAACACTACTGATCAAAGGCACCTCAGTGCCGAAGATATTTATCGCAAACTTTCCAAAGAGCCCGGCGATGTCAGTTTAGCAACGGTTTATCGGGTTCTATTACAATTCGAGCAGGCCGGAATTCTTAATCGCAGCAATTTTGAAGGCGATCGATCAGTTTTTGAGCTGAATGAAGGCGATCACCATGATCACTTGGTGTGCCTAACATGCGGGCGGGTAGAAGAGTTTTATGATGAGGAAATTGAGAGGCGACAACTTAAGATTGCACATGAACGTGGCTTTGAGTTGCAGGACCATCGTTTGGCTTTATACGCAAAATGTACCCGAATGCATTGCATCCATCGTAATTAGAGGGATGGCTTAAGTTGGGAGGATTCAGGTTCATTATCCTCAAGTGAATTTTCCATGGCCAGTTGATGACGTTGAATAAACTCTTGATAGGTATTAATGCCTCTGAGTTGTAAGATGGTATTGCGGACAGCGGCCTCCACCAATACGGCCAAGTTTCGGCCTGCATCAACGGCGATGACGACCTTGCGAATAGAAGTTCCTAAAACTTCTTCATGAAGAGGTTCGTCCGGAATTCGATCAAAGTCTCGCTCCATGGTTTCTGATCGAACCAAGTAAACTATTAACTTAAGGCGCATTTTGCGTCGGACTGCTGTTTCCCCAAAAATAGATTTGATGTCAAGTAAGCCTATGCCTCGGACTTCCAATAAGTTACGCAAAAGCTCTGGGCATCGTCCTTCTATGACAGCTTCGGAGACACGATAAAAATCAACTGCATCATCTGCTACCAAGCCGTGCCCTCGCGAAATAAGCTCAAGGCCTAATTCGCTTTTTCCGAGTCCTGACTCACCAGTGAGCAACACACCCATGCCCAAAATGTCGAGGAAAACTCCATGGCGAGTAATTCTTTCGGCGAAAATTTGGCTTAAATAGCTACGTAGCAAGTCGATGACATACCCAGCAGAGGCCTCGGTATAAAACAAAGGGATGTCGGCACGGTCGCACATGGCAATCAAGCGCTCGGGGGCTTCCTGCCCATCAGCCACGATGATTAAAGGTGGTTCAAGGGTCACAATGCGGGCTATTCGACGCTCAACCACTTCTTTGGCCGGATCGTTTAAATAGGCCACCTCTCTAGCCCCTACCAGCTGCACTCGATACGGATGGATGTAATTCAAGTAGCCAATTAAGTCAGCCGCAGCCCTCGCTTCACGAATAGCGACTTCGGCGAACTGCCGATCTGGTCTGGCATGACCGGCTAGCCACTCCCATTTGAGCGAGCTTCTATATTCCTGAAATAATGCTTCAGCACTAATGGAAGCTTTTTTTTTCATCTATTCATGCGGTACCTTGGCCGGTGCCCAATCTTTGATGAGATGGTGCACTTCAGAAGCAAGGGTTGCTGTAGTGAGAAGGGTTCGTAAGTGAGTATCACTGAGTAACTCAGCAACTTCAGATAATATTTCTAGGTGAGCTTGCGTGGCTGCCTCAGGCACCAGTAAGGCTAAAACGAGACGTACGGGCTCGTCGTCAGGCGCATCAAAGGCAATAGGATTATGCAAACGCATAAAAGCAGCAATAGGGTGCTTGAGCGCTTTGATTCGGCCATGCGGTATGGCAACTCCTCTGCCCAGCCCTGTTGATCCCAAGCGCTCTCGCGCAAAAAGGTGATCGCTAACGATCGATGCAGGGAGGCCCCACTGGTTTTCAAAAAACAGGCCTAGGTATTCAAAGATTCGCTTTTTGCTGCTGCAGTCAACATCTAGCAGAATATTTTCAAAGGGAAGTATGGCGGCAATACGATTCATGAGGACAAACTATGGGTCATCAAGCGTCGTACAGACCGCCCATTTTAATAAACATTGCGCAGAGTATAAATCACTATCTCCCTCAATTGGCTCATGATGCAGTTATAAAAAAGCGTTGGGGCTTCTTTTCATCGCCACGTGGTGGTGATTTTGTACACGATCTTTGTGTCGGACGACCTGACGATCCAGTTTGTCCATCAATTCATCAATGGCAGCGTATAAATCTTCATGGGTTTGTTCAACAAAAATCTCTCGGCCTTTTACGCGTAACGTAACTTCTGCTTTCTGACGACGCTCTTTTTCCTTCATATTTTCAACGCTGAGCAAGATATGAATATCCACGACTTGATCAAAGTGCCGAATAACCCTTTCAATTTTGTTGAGGACATACTCACGCAATGCGGGAGTAACTTCCATGTGATGTCCACTGATGGTTAAATTCATCTTAAGCTCCTTAAGTAAGCGCATTGAAATGTCAGTGTAGAGAAAAAGTTTGCGTTTAACTCAACACTTGATTCCTAGTGTGCTACGGTTTTTTAGATTTGGCAAGTGCTTTGAGTTATGAAATACACTGATAGGGATGGTTACTTTTTGTAAATTTAGCACTATAAAGGTTTGGGTTTAGCTTTCATTAATGGTCGTGGACGTGGTCCTGGTTATGGTGGTCATCATGCCCCCATTCAATCCAGTGATGGCTTAATGCCCAGCTGGCGGCCAGACTGGAGGCTGCGATAAGCGTGCATGCCAATAGACCATACAGAAGAAAGCTTTTTTGTTTGTGCACTAAGGCTTGCCCAGCCTGAAAATACAACGCAATCCACGATAAGAAGAACCCAAGGGGTACAACCCAGGCGCTACGCAGGGGAGAGTCGGGAAAATGTTGTAAACCCCCAGTAAAAAAACCTAGTCCTATAGATGACAATATGCCATATCCAAAAAAATCACTCCAGCGTTGCTCCGATTGAGCTTGTGTGCGTATCGTGATATAACCAGCGAGCAAGTAACATAAGATCCCGACTGCTGCAGTCAAAATAGAACGCTCTTCGCTGAACATACCATGGTTAACGGCCCCTGCAATAAAACTGATGCCCGCGTACTTCAATAATGTGCAAACATGTTCATAAATGCCCAACATATTGATCCTCTCCTGATGCCTGACTTAAAAGTGAACAATACATGATAACCCAAACTAAACCTATCTTGCCGCACGGAATGGGGGGGCTGCCTCGGTTGCTCGTACAAGCTGGGCATATGAGTGTGGAACAAGCCCGAACCTTATTGCAACGTGCCCGTGAGCAACGCATGGATTTCATGGCGGCTGTCATTGAACAGAAAGTGTTGACAGCGACGGAAATGGCGCAGGCCATCGTGAAGGCTTTGGGCTTGCCCTATTTGAATTTGGATGAATACGCTGCTTCTAGTTTGCCAGTAGAGGGTTTGGATAGCTTGACAGCCCGTAAGCTTCAGGTGATGGCACTAGAGTGCAAAGGCAAACGCCTATTGCTCGCTACTGCGGACCCCACTAATAAAGAGACCTATG
Organism: Burkholderiaceae bacterium; assembly: GCA_032122355.1. Classification (GTDB taxonomy): domain Bacteria; phylum Pseudomonadota; class Gammaproteobacteria; order Burkholderiales; family Burkholderiaceae_C; genus RFTU01. Next base: position 68,055 of record JAUMCS010000060.1, on the reverse strand, counting down.
ATCGGATTAAGGCTTCCACCCAGCTGATTCCAGAGTGGGTTGTTGTGGAGTATGACAAACTGATGCGGCTTTTGGCCGCTTCTGCGGGCCCTGCAAGTGATTGGCTGGAAGCGGTGCAAGATGTCGATTTCGGCATGATCACACTAGATACTAACGATGCCAACTCTGCGACGGAAACGGAACAAGACATTGAAGATGCCCCCGTGGTGAGGTTTCTAAAAAAAATGCTGGTCGATGCCATCAATATGCGCGCATCGGATTTGCATTTTGAGCCCTATGAGCATGTGTATCGCGTACGTTTTCGTGTCGATGGGCAATTGCGTGAAATTCAACAGCCTCCCCTAGTCATCAAAGATCGTTTGGCTGCACGCATTAAAGTCATCAGCCGGTTGGATATTGCCGAGAAACGGGTGCCACAAGATGGGCGCGTCAAACTGCAATTTGGTACCCGTTCGATCGATTTTCGTGTGAGTACGCTGCCTACTTTGCACGGTGAGAAAATTGTGATTCGTATCTTGGATGCGTCGGCAATGAAGCTGGGTATGGATGCATTAGGCTATGAGCCGATTGAAAAAGAACGTTTATTGCATGCGATTGCACGCCCCTATGGGATGATTTTAGTCACGGGCCCGACGGGCTCTGGTAAAACGGTTTCACTTTATACCTGTTTGGGTTTGCTCAATCAGCCCGGGGTCAATATTGCTACGGTTGAAGATCCTGCTGAAATCAATTTGCCCGGTGTAAATCAGGTGAATGTGAATGAAAAAGCGGGCCTGGGATTTGCTGAAGCCTTGCGGGCTTTTTTACGTCAAGACCCTGACATTATCATGGTGGGCGAAATACGCGATTTGGAAACCGCTGATATCGCTATCAAGGCTGCCCAAACGGGGCATTTGGTATTGTCAACATTACATACCAATGATGCGCCGAGTACTTTGATGCGGTTAACCAATATGGGTGTGGCGCCCTTTAATATTGCTTCGAGCGTACTGTTAATCACAGCTCAACGCCTAGCGCGGCAGTTGTGTGCGCAATGTAAGCAGCCGGCTTTATTGCCGCCCGAAGCATTGTTGGAGGCAGGATTTTCTGCCGACCAAATTGACGGTACTTGGCAACCTTATCGTGCGGTGGGGTGTTCTGCGTGTAGTGGTGGCTATCGTGGCCGAACGGGAATCTATCAGGTCATGCCCATAACCGAAGCGATTCAGCAGATTATTTTGCACCAAGGGTCTGTCATGGATATTGCCCAACAAGCCAAACGCGATGGCGTGCTGAATTTGCGTCAGTCGGGTTTATTGAAAGTGCTTCAGGGCCTGACTTCCCTCGAAGAGGTATTGGCGGTTACCAACGAATGAAACAAGCTCAACAACATCGCTTTGTGTGGACGGGAAAAGACCGCACGGGCCAAGCATTAAGCGGAGAGCTGCGCAGCACTAACTACGCCAGCGCAAGAGCTGTATTGAGGCGTCAAGGGGTTGTGGTGCAGCGCATAACCAAAGGTGCAGCACCACCTGAGAAAAAAATTACGAGCAAAGATATCGCCACTTTTACACGTCAATTGGCCACCATGATGCAAGCCGGTGTTCCGATTTTGCAAGCATTTGAAATCGTCGCACAAAGTGGTGCCAATCCGCGCTTGTCGCAATTGCTACTCGATATTCGTAGTGATGTGCAAACGGGTACACCGCTGTCGGTAGCTTTTCGGCGATATCCTCAGTATTTCCATGAGTTGTACTGCAATTTGGTTGCAGCTGGCGAGGCCGGCGGTATTTTGGATACCTTATTGAAGCGCTTGGCTGAATATGAAGAAAAAACATTGGCCTTACGTAATAAGGTGAAATCTGCTTTGATGTACCCTGCAGGGGTTTTGGGTGTGGCAGTTTTGGTTTTGGCCGTGATTATGATTTTTGTAATACCTGCGTTCAAAGATGTATTTGCCTCGTTTGGTGCTGAGTTACCCGCATTGACCTTGCTGGTGATGGCGATGTCTGCTTTTTTTGTTGAATGGTGGTGGTTGTTGTTGGCGGGGGCAGGGGCGGTGGTGATGTTGATAATCAAGAGCTATCAGCGCTCACCGAGTATGCGAGATAAAGTAGATGCGGGCTTGTTGCGATTGCCCGTGTTCGGGCGTTTGATGGTGAAAGCCATCATTGCTCGCTGGGCTCGTACACTAGCCACTTTATTTGCAGCAGGCGTTCCTTTGGTCGACGCTTTGACATCGGTGGCGGGGGCAGCAGGTAACGCCGTTTTCCGCCATGCAACTGAGGCGATTCGTCGGGATGTATCAGCCGGTATTGCCTTGAACAAAGCCATGCAATCAACCGCTCAATTTCCCCCCATGGTGTTGCAAATGACGGCTATTGGTGAAGAGTCAGGCTCGTTGGATCAAATGCTGGAAAAATCAGCTGAGTTCTTTGAGGAAGAAGTGGACGAGATGGTCAAGGGGCTTTCTAGCTTGCTAGAGCCTTTCATCATTGTGATTTTGGGTGTGTTGATTGGCGGCATTGTCGTGGCGATGTACTTACCTATTTTTAAATTGGGTTCGGTGGTATGAGTATGCTGGGTATTGGGTTAGATGGGCTGTTAAGCCCTTGGGGTTTGGCCCTATTGGGCTTGTGTGTGGGTAGTTTTATCAATGTCGTGGTGCTGCGTTTGCCGCTGATGATGGAGCGTCAGTGGTGGGCGGATATCGCGGCCCAATTAAGCGATGAAGATTCCTGGCGGCGCCATTTTGGGGCGCAATCTGCCATACCCCAAGAACAGATTCGAACCGCTGAGCGATTGCAAGCCGCCGTCTCAGCTTGGCCTGCCTTGGGTTTAGCGCAGCCTGCATCGCATTGTATGCATTGTGGCCATGTTTTGCGTTGGTATGAGAACATACCGATTTGGGGTTGGTTGCGCTTGCGAGGGCGTTGCTCTGCCTGTGGTAAGGCTTTCTCGGTCAGATATTTGTGGGTCGAAATCACTACCGCCTGTGTGTTTGTAACCTTAGGCTGGCGTTTTGATGCGCAGCCGATGGCATTGATGTGGTGTGCTGTGGCCTCTTTGGCCTTGGCTTTGGCATTGATTGATTGGGACACCACCTTTTTGCCCGACAGCCTCAATGGCCCGTTGCTGTGGGGCGGGCTGATTGCAGCCGGATTGGGTTGGTCCGTGCCATTATCGTCTTCCATTGCAGGTGCCGTAGCGGGTTATATGAGTTTATGGGTGGTGGCTCAAGGTTTCCGATTATTAACCGGACAAATCGGTATGGGAGGGGGTGACTTAAAGTTATTGGCCGCTATTGGTGCTTGGCTAGGTTGGCAAATGCTGCTTCCAGTGGTGTTATTGGCCTCGGTGGTGGGTGCGGTAGTGGGCTTGATAATGAAGGCGGCGGGGGCGCTGCGCGAGGGGCGTTACGTGCCTTTTGGGCCTTTTTTGTTGGGCGCAGCGGCGTGCGTTTTTGCTATGGATAAAACCCTTATCTTGCGTTTCTGGGGCTGGGCTTAATGCAAGAAGGGCTGGCTGTGCCTCATCATGCAACGGGTTTGCGCATTGGCTTAACGGGCGGCATCGGAAGCGGCAAAACTACGGTAGCTCGGCTATTCGCATCGCTGGGCGCTCGGGTGGTTGATCTTGATGAAATTGCTCGAGAATTAACATCGCCAGGCGGGAAGGCCATGCCCGCCTTAGTCGAGGTTTGGGGTGAGGCTATCATGACCTCGGAGGGTAGTTTGAATCGACCCATGATGCGGCAATGGGCATTTGAAAATCCGAGCATCAAAGCCCAGTTAGAGGCCATTTTGCATCCCCTGATTACGCAAGAGGCGCAGTATCAAATGAGAGCCGCTGGCGCTCAGGTCGTAGTGGTAGACATTCCTTTACTGGCTGAATCAGCCCATTGGCGTGCTTGCTTGGATCGCATTTTAGTGGTGGATTGTGCTGTATCTACACAAGTGCAGCGAGTGCGAGAACGTTCGGGCTGGCCTGATGAGCAAATTCGTCAAGTCATTCAACAACAATCTACACGACAGCAACGCTTGACCATAGCCGATGATGTGATATGGAATCAGGGTATATCTCAGCAAGATTTACAGGTTTTAGTAGAAAAAATTTGGAATCATTGGCTAAGCTTGTGAAACAATAGGTCTATCTGCATTAGATTTGAGTTGACCTTGATTCTTTACGAATTTCCTTTGAATGAAACGGCACGCACCGCATTACGGCTCGAGAAGTTGTTTGTGCGTTTTGGGTTGCTGTTGCAGCGTACGGATGGTCTAGATCATCACCATGCGCTGATGACCCTGTTTGAGATCCTAGAGGTATGTACCCGCAGTGATTTAAAGGGTGATTTATTCAAAGAAATCGAACGGCAAAAGGCTTATTTTTTATCTCTATCCGATAATCCCGCTGTTGATAAGGCTGCGCTTTTATGCATTACAGAGAGTCTCACCCATGTGGCGGCTGATTTAACTCAACTCGAGGGGAAAATTGGCGCATCACTGCAAAGTAATGATTGGTTGATGTCTATACGTGGCCGATCTATGATCCCCGGGGGATGTTTTGAGTTTGATGCACCGACTTATCATGCTTGGTTGCATCGTTCTACAGTAGTGCGTCAAGAAGATTTACAGCAATGGTATTCCCCTTTTGCTGCGGTAAGCCATTGTGTAGGTTTGTTACTCGACTTGATGCGCCAAAATGGCGTAGCAAAGCGTCTGGTGGCAGTGTCGGGTCAGTTCCAGCAATCGCTACCACAAGGGCGCAGTATACAGTTGGTACGATTAGCCCTGCCGGCGGGGAGTCTGTTCGTCCCTGAATTCACTGGTCACCGCTTGATGCTCTCCTTGAGAATGCTCACACCAGATGCCCAAGGGCGTTATAAACCCACACAAAACGATGTGGATTTTGAAATGGCTTTATGTTCTTAGTGCTGCACTTTACAAAGAGGAATGACTGCGCTTTGTCACACAGGGGAGTTGTTGGATAGAACGCTGAACGGCTTCTTTCAGGATCGCCTTTCCCCGCATCAAAATGAGTTCATCATCTTCGGCGGTTGCCGCCCAAGATGGGGGGGGTAAATCCTGAACGCGACGGTCTTTTAAGATAACCTCTGTTAAGTGCCGATTAGTCCGACCATTTGCCTGAACCGCCGAAGCAACCAATAAGTAGCGTAACCAAGGCCAACCGGCCAGTTGGCTTAAGGCAAGGGATGGATGATCATGCCATAGCCTTAAACCTGCAGCCAGAATGGGCTTGTAATCCACGGCAATAGACTGCCCCTCCCATTGCAGGGGTAGTTGCTCAAAAGCCGTTAATGACGCTGCATCAGATGGGTCAAACCAGAACGTGATCAGCGTCAGCGGGGGTGGTAATGTCATGTTCAGTGCGGCAAACGATGCCTAAACGATCGAGCAAGCGGCGGTCCGTTTGAGCTTGCGGGTTATCGGTGGTGAGTAATTTATCGCCATAAAAAATAGAATTGGCACCGGCTAAAAAGCACAGTGCTTGCAAGGCCTCATCCATGGTCTCACGCCCGGCTGACAGTCGTACCATAGCCCGTGGCATGGTAATACGTGCCGCCGCAATGGTACGAACAAATTCAAATGGGTCGAGTGCCGCCGTGCCGGCCAAAGGAGTTCCTTCAACCTGCACCAAGTTATTGATGGGAACCGATTCAGGATAGGGATTTAAGTTGGCCAGTTGCACCAAAAGCCCTGCGCGTTGCCTACGGGATTCGCCCATGCCCACAATGCCGCCGCTGCATACCTTCAGGCCCGCCTCACGGACACGATCAAGCGTATCAAGCCGGTCTTGATAGGTGCGTGTGGTGATGATTTGGCCATAGAACTCCGGTGCGGTATCCAGGTTGTGGTTGTAGTAGTCTAGGCCGGCATCACGCAATTGTTGCGCTTGATCCTCTTCGAGCATACCGGCGGTGAGACAGGTTTCTAGCCCTAAAGCTTTAACACCGCTGATCATGCTGCTTATGGCCTCTAGGTGGCGCGGTTTGGGGGAGCGCCATGCCGCACCCATACAAAATCGGCTTGCTCCACTGGCTTTAGCGGCTTGCGCCGCTTCTAGTACCGCTTCAAGGGGCAATAGTTTCTCAGCCTTCAAGCCTGTTTCGAAGTGGGCTGACTGCGGGCAATACTTGCAGTCCTCCTCGCAGCCACCCGTTTTGATGGAGAGCAGGGTAGAAAGCTGCACTGCATTGGCATCAAAATGTTGGCGATGCACTGTTTGTGCTTGAAATAGCAAATCATTAAAGGGTTGCTCTAACAATTTTGTAACAGTATCCACCGTCCAGGTTTGTGTGGGTTGGCGCATAACCGCATCGGAGCAAGGGGTAGATGTATGGGATTGTGAATTCATAGTTTGTCAAGTAGTGTTAGGCTGAGTGTTGAAGCCAATCATGAAAGGCAGATAAGTGCGGTGCGACTTCCGGTAGAAAATCCGGCGAATCAGGTCGGTGTTTGAGTCGAGGAAGCTGGCCCCAGTATGCTACTCCTTGCTGCTGGAAGTGGGATTGTAAATAAGCGATATTGTCCTCTAAATAGGGCATACCGGCTTGTAGTGTATTGGCTATCCAGGCACGCAGGTGTAATCCCTGTGTGCGGATAAAGTGCGCTGTCAGCAGCGCATGATTGAGGCAGCCTAAGCGCAAACCCACCACGAGCACGACCTCTAAGCCCAGGTCTTTAGCCCAATCGGCTGTACTGAAATGGGGTTGCAGCGGTACACAAAAGCCCCCCACACCCTCTACCAGCGTGAAATCAGCTTGCGCACGATGTTGCTCAACGTGGCTTTTGAGTTTTAAGCGATCAAACGATCGGCCTTCGAGTTGAGCGGCAATATGGGGCGCACAGGCAGCTTCGAGGGTGTAGGGGCAAATCTCATGTGCCCCTGGTTTTCCACTGCTGGAAACACGCAAGGCTTCGACATCATCGTTAAGCCATTCGCCATTTTCGTGGTGCAAGCCCGCGGCAATAGGTTTCAGTGCCACGGTGTGCCAACCCGCCGCACGAGCTATTTGCGCCAAGGCAGCGGTGGCGGTCGTTTTGCCAATTTCCGTGTCCGTACCAGTGATGAATAAAGCGCGACTCATGGGATTAAAAGGTAAAGCGTTTCAGTGATTGTAAGAGTACATCAATGTCGGCGATGTGATGCGCAGCGCTGAGTGTGATCCGCAAACGCGCTTGTCCTGGCGCGACTGTAGGGGGGCGTATGGCGGGTATGTGTATACCCTCATGATATAAATGCTGGGCCAGTTTCACAGCAGAGTCGTTCTCGCCTACCCATAAAGGTTGAATAGGCGTAGTGCTGGGTAATATATGCCAAGGCCAATCGGGTTTTTGCTCTTTTAAACGTCGCCAACCCTCTTGCCAGTAGGTAATCAGGGTTTGTAAATACAACCTTTGTTGCTGCCCCCATGGGCCTTCTATCCAATCTAGGCTGGTGCTTATTGCCTGCGCTTGTGCGGGCAAGCTGGCGGTGGTGTAAATGTAGCTGCGGGCACTTTGAATGATCCAATCAACAATAGGCTGACAGGCTGCCACAAAAGCGCCAGCGACGCCTACTGCTTTACCAAACGTGCCAACCCAGATCAGGCGTTCACTTCGTGCTTGAACATGTTCTATCAGCCCTCGCCCCAATGTGCCGATCACACCGATGCCGTGGGCATCATCTACCATCACGTATGCATCATGTGCTTGCGCCAATTCAAGCATGGCAGCCAGAGGTGCCAAATCGCCGTCCATGCTAAAAACACCATCCGTGACGATGATTTTGATCGGGGCGGTACTTTGTTGTAATTGATGGGCTAAATCAGTGATGTCGAGGTGTGCGTAGCAACTGACGGTGGCGCGCGCTAAACGGCATCCATCAATCAATGAAGCATGATTGAGTGCATCAGAAAAAATATGGGCATCGGCTTCACCCAAGGTGGTGAGCACGGCCATATTAGCCATGTAGCCGGTGCTGAAACTCAGCGCCGCAACCTGAGGTATGTAAGGTTTAAACCAATGGGTAAGTTTGTTTTCTAGGTCTTGGTGGGCTTGTGTGTGGCCGCTGATCAAATGCGAAGCTCCCGCACCCACCCCCCATCGCTGCGCCCCCTCTTGCAGGGCTGTGATCACAGCCGGATGTTGAGCAAGCCCCAAATAATCATTCGAGGCAAAGCCCAGTAACTGACGTTCCCCATCGTGTGCAAAGAAGCTTTGGTGCGGTGATGTCGGCGTTTGCCGAATACGCAATTGGCGCAGTAAACCACTATCGGCTTTTTCCTGAAGCCGCTGCTGGGCGCGTTCAAGCAACATGCATCACCTTTTGCTGGGGCGGTGTTGTGCGGTGCGGCATTTGGTTGAGGGTGAGCTCAACGGCATGGGCTAAAAAAGCGGCAGAGTCTTCATCGACCACATAAGGGGGCATGAGATACAGGGTATGTCCAATGGGGCGTATGAGTAAACCTTGTTCACGGGCTTTGAGATGAAATTGTTCGGCAAATAAACCCGCTGGTTGATTCGGCTCATCAACCGCATCAACCACATCCATGGCCACAATCGTGCCGCATTGGCGCCAGTGCTGTATGCGCTGATGCTGGCGAAGGGGGGCAAAAGCTTGTTCTAGGTACCTGGCTTGGCGTTGGTTGCTTTGTAGCTGCCCTTGATCAAAGCGGTCAAGAACATAATTGGCCGCAGCACATGCCAAGGCATTGCCGCTGTACGAGTGTGAGTGTAGGAAGCCGCGTGCAGTTTGATTGCTCCAGAAAGCTTTATAAACTGCATCAGTGGTTAATACCAATGATAAGGGCAATACCCCTGCGCTGATGCCTTTGGAAAGCAGTAAGAAATCGGGCCAGGCGGATGCCAAGGAGTCGGGTTTCAATGTGGATTCCCAGGCAAAAAAGGTGCCGGTGCGGCCGCAGCCTACGGCGATTTCGTCCGCGATCAAATGCACATTCATTTGAGTACACAGTTGCCGTACCTGGCGCAAGTAATGTGCGCTGTGCATCACCATGCCTGAGGCCCCTTGTACGCGGGGTTCAAGAATCAATGCGGCAATGTGCTCATGGCGCTGCTCTAGCAAGGTGCGCAAGGCATCCAGCGCTTGCGCTTCATTGTTCAGGCGCGAGTCGGGCGAGGGCGCGATGTGTGCCTTCGTTAAAAGCGGCGCATAGGCACTTCTGAAAACGGGCACATCAGTGACGGCCAGTGCACCTAAAGTTTCGCCGTGGTAGCCGCCTTGCAAACACACAAATTCGGTTTTCTGAACATCACCTTGGTTGCGCCAAGCATGCATGCTTTGCTTGAGGGCAATTTCTACTGCACTGGCACCATCACTCGCAAAAAATAAGTGTCCTAAAGCGCCACCTGTTCGCGCACTTAAGCGCTCGGCCAGTAATACGGCGCTTTCATGGGTGCAGCCCGCCAGCATCACATGCTGCAGCTGCTGCCATTGCGCTGCTAGGGCGGATTGTAAACCGGGGTCACTGTGCCCAAACAAATTCACCCACCATGAGCTGGTGGCATCAAAGTACCGGTTGCCATGGTCATCCCATAACCATGGGCCTTGGCCGCGTACCATGGCCAGCGGTGGCACTTGTGCGGCTCGCTGCATTTGTGTGCAGGGGTGCCAGATGGCTTGTAAACTGCGCGCGCTAAGTGTTTGCATAAATCACAGAAAAGCGCTTTTCTGAATCGTAAGGTAACACATTATGCAATTCACCTGCCTGAATACGCTGTTGATGCTTTTGCCAGAAAGTGACATCTAGCAAGTCGCTATGATGTTTCATGAATACTTCCCTGACCTCTGGGTTGCCCAGTAAAAACGGCTCAAATGTTTCCGGAAAAATATCTTTCGGCCCCACGCGGTACCATACTTCCCCCGACATTTCCTCTTCCGGGGTGCGGGGGGCGGGTACACGGCGGAAGTGACAATCGGTGATGTACTCGATTTCGTCGTAGTCATAAAACACCACGCGGCCGTAGCGGGTCACGCCGAAGTTTTTCCACAGCATATCACCCGGGAAAATATTGGCTGCGACCAGCTCTTTAATGGCATAGCCGTATTCAATCACGGCGCGCTCTAGTCTTTGTCGCGCTTTGGTGTCATGGGGCCCGGCCTCGAAGCATTCTTGCAGATAAATATTCAAGGGCACCATGCGCCTTTCAATATACACATGCTTCAGTATCAGCTCAAATTCACCATTTCCGTCGCGGTCGGATATTTCTAGCTGCGAAGGTGCAAATTGGCGAATTTCTTCCACCAAGTCGGGTTCGAAACGATCAAGAGGAAAAGCGACTTCACTGTATTCCGCCGTATCGGCCATGCGCCCCACTCGGTCGTGACGTTTGACAAGGCGATATTTGCTTTGGATTTGTTCGCGCGAGGTATCTTTTTGCGGGGGGAAGAAATCCTTGATCACCTTGAAAACATAGGGGTAAGAGGGCAAGTCGAATACAATCATCACCATGCCACGAATACCGGGTGAAATGCGAAATGAATCGGAGCTATGGCGCAAATGATCCAGAAAATCTCGGTAGAACAGTGCTTTGCCTTGTTTGTGCAAACCCAAGGCGGTATAAATTTCAGATCGCGGTTTGTCGGGCATCAAACTGCGCAAAAATCGCACGTATGCCGATGGGACATCCATTTCCACTTGAAAATACGAACGTGCAAAGCTGAATAAGCTGGCTAGCTCATCCATGCCAAACAAAATGGCATCGACATAAAGCTGGCCTTGGCGGTTATGGAAGATGGAAAACGCAAAGGGCAGTTGTCGGTACCCATTGACCACTTTGCCAACCACATAGGCACCTTTATTGCGGAAAAAAAGGTTAGATAGTGCTTGAATTTGAAAATTGGGGCGGGCGCGAAAATCCCCCATTTGTTTAATCACTGCCTCGTGTATGCGATGGGCGTCTCTGGTTAAATCGACAAAAGGCCGTTGTAGTTTATAGGCCTGCATTAAACGCGCCCACGTTTGCGGCAGATTATGTACAGAAGGGTAGTAAGCCCAGTAGGTGGGTTGTGCCCCGGGTTCGTCATTTTCAATGTACTCCGTGGAGATGGCTGGGCGTACAAAAATGAAGTGGTTATGGAAATAACTGCGGTGCAGAATTTTAGTGGTAACCGAATTAAAAAAAGTTTCAGCCAGCTCGGGTTGCAGATGGCTGGTAAGTAAACCGATCACGTGCAGTTTGACTTGCTGCCATACATCCATAGGCAATTGGCTGGCGGCAAACTCGGCTTCTAGTAGGGCGCAGGTTTCACGCACACGTTCATCATAAAACTCAATCCGGTTGCGTTGAGCCAGGTGTTGTTCAGCCCAAAGCGCATGCTCAAAGCGAGTACGAGCCTCACGCGTAGTTTGTCGGAATAAGGAGTAATGTCGATTAAAACCTTCTACTATAGCCTGCGCCATTTTGAGTGCGCGGGGGTCATTGACGAGGTAAGGGTAACCAGCAATTGTCATAAGGAACTTGCGGTAGGGATCAATTTTTGGCGGAAGCGGTGAGATTCGAACACACGAACGGTTTCCCGTTGCCGGTTTTCAAGTCTCTGGCAGAAGTTGGCAAAATCAACATCTGCCCGCTTTTTCATCTCCGCAACTTCCGAGAATTCAGGGCTATTTAAACCCATATTTACGCGGGGTTGGCTGCGGGATGCGAAGAAGATTTTACCACTTCATCCTGCCTTTGCGGTGCTTCCCTTTGCTGACTACCAGGCGCTCGTCATCCACGAATCTCAACTCGACTTTTGAACGCACAAACGCAAAAGCGCCCCCGCGCCCATGTGAAAACAGCCCCAATTGGGGCTGTTTTCGTTTCTGGCGGAAGCGGTGAGATTCGAACTCGCGAACGGTTATAGCTTGACAAGGCTATTTTGTGTTTATACAATAAATCCCATGAACTACGAATTCGACTCAGCCAAAGACGAAATCAACCTCGACAAGCACGGCTTGTCGCTGGCTGATGCTGATGGCTTTGAATGGGAAACTGCCGTGGTTCGTGAGGACACGCGCAAGCAGTATGCCGAGCAACGATTCGAGGCCACTGGCTACATCGGCGAACGCTTGTACGTGATGATCTATTGCCGTCGCACTGATGCCGTTCGCGTCATCAGCCTGCGCAAGGCCAACAAGCGAGAGGAAAAGCGATATGCCGAAACTTAAAGTCGGGCACATTAGCCCCACCCCGGATGAGGAAGCCGCCATCAACGCTGGCATTGCGGCTGACCCGGATGCGCGTGAGCTTGATGCGGAATGGTTCGCAAAGGCCAAACCTGCAAGCGAGGTGATGCCGCCGGATGTGTATGCTATGTTGGTCGCCAAGCGCCCACGCGGTCGTCCGAAGGCAGACGAAACCAAGGTTTTTACCGCGATTCGTTTGGATGCTGACCTTCTGGAAGCCTTCAAGGCCACCGGCAAGGGTTGGCAGACCCGTGTGAACGCTGCTCTGCGCCAGTTCATCACCGAGCACCCAATCAGCGGGTAATTGCTCCAGCACAAACGCAAAAGCGCCCCCGCGCCCATGTGAAAACAGCCCCAATTGGGGCTGTTTTCGTTTCTGGCGGAAGCGGTGAGATTCGAACTCACGAACGGTTGCCCGTTGCCGGTTTTCAAGACCGGTGCAATCGACCACTCTGCCACGCTTCCTGTATGCGTCAAATCGCTATTGTAACGCTATTAGCCCAATGGCATTATGGCTTGTAGAAAGAAAAAACCCGCTAAAGTTGCCAGTAGCGGGTTTTGGGGACGAACAGGCATAAAAGCCAGTTCTTATTGCAGCAACGGCTCTCACCCCGGATTGTTACAATGATTTAATTCTAATGGAGTTAGATTATGGAAAATCACATACCAGAAAAAAATTTACACACCACAAACTTGGGGCCCTTAACATTTGGTTTTGATATTGGTATTGCCTCTGTGGGTTGGGCTGTATTGAGTGAAGAGCGTATTGTCGACCTGGGTGTTAGGGCTTTCAATATGGCTGAAATCAACGATAAAGGTAAGGGAAAGTCGCTGAATTTTGAAAGAAGAACGGCCCGCCTTGCTCGCAGGCGGTTGCGCAGAAGGGCGTGGCGGTTAACACGGCTTGCTCGTTTGATGCGGCGACAAGGAATGATTACGGATGCGCATTATTTCAAAAAGCAGCCCAGTCATGCTGATTCGGTTTGGCAATTGCGTAAAGAAGGGCTAGATCGTTTATTGAGCCATGAAGAATGGGCGCGTGTCATCTACCACATTTGTAAACGGCGCGGCTTTCATTGGACGAGCAGTGCAGAAGAAAAGGCTGCTGAGGAAGATGCTGCCAGTGAAACAGGAAGGGTTAAGCAAGCACTGCAAAGCACTAGGGCGCTCATGAAAGAAAAAAATTACCGTACTGCCGCTGAAATGGTACTGGCCGAATTTCCCATAGCGCAGCGTAATAAAAAAGATGATTATACAAAATCCCTGTCGCGCGTTTTATTAGCTGATGAGCTGCATCAATTGTTTATTGCCCAAAGGGGCTTTGGGCATGCGCACGCCGGCGAAGATTTAGCGTTGCAGATTTTAGGTAACGGCGATAAAAAGAGTGGCCTATTTTGGTTGCAAAAGCCCCCTTTGATGGGGGATGGTCTATTAAAGATGCTGGGAAAATGTACGTTTGAGCCATCTGAATTTCGCGCGCCTAAAGCCAGCTTTACGGCTGAACGCCATGTGTGGCTTACACGTTTAAACAATACACGTATTACGGTAGATGGAATGAGTAGGGGGCTTACTGAAGAAGAGCACCGAATTTGCGTGAATCTCCCTTATCAAAGCAAAGAAAAATTTACTTACAAAAACTTGCGCAAAGCCTTAGTGGCTGTGGGTGTGAGTGAGTCATTTAAATTCACGGGCTTGGCTTACCCCAGTGCTGCGCAATTAGCCGCAGGCCAAGCCAAAAGCCCCGAAGATGAAGTGATGATTAAGCTGAGTGCATGGCACGAGCTAAAAACTGTATTTAAAAAAGAAGGCTTAGAAGATATTTGGCAAGCTATGGCACAACAGGCCTTAGATGGTAACCCCCATTTGCTGGATGACATTGCATGGGTATTGAGTGTTTATAAGGAAGACTTTGAAGTGAATGCCGAGTTGCAAAAGCTGGGCTTGCCGGGTGGCGATGCCACTATTAATGCCTTACTGAAGGTGCGTTTTGATAAGTTTCATGCGCTTTCTCTCAAAGCACTTCGGAACATTGTGCCGCACATGATGCAAGGTATGCGCTATGACGAGGCCTGTGCAGCGGCATCGTACCATCACAGTCAGGTTAAAAAGGTCGGCCATGGTACACACCGCACCTTACCGCCCTTGTATATGGGCCGTGATTCACGTGGCAGTATGCAGTTCAACTCAGATTTGAATGTACCGCGTAACCCGGTGGTGATTCGAGCTGTTAATCAGGCGCGTAAGGTTTTGAATGCCCTGGTAAAAACGTATGGATCGCCGGCAAAGGTGCATATTGAATTGGCACGCGACTTGGCGCGCCCATTAGAGGAGCGTGAAGCCATTAGAAAAGAGCAGGAAAGCTATAAAGAAAAGAATTTACAGGTGCGAGCTGAGTTTGATGAGATTGCGTGTGACTTGGGGTTGGAGGGCAAACCTAGGGGCAAAGATTTTGAGAAATACCGTTTGTATGATGAGCAAGGGGGTAAGTGCGCCTATTCATTAGGTGTGATCGAGCGCCACCGATTATTGGAAGTGGGCTATGTTGAAGTGGATCATGCGCTGCCTTATTCGCGCAGTTTTGATGATGGCAAAAACAATAAGGTATTGGTATTTACCCATGAAAACCGCAATAAGGGTAACCGTACGCCTTACGAGTATTTGGATGGTGCTAACCACAGCGAACGTTGGCTTAGGTTTGTCGCATTTGTGGAGTCTAACAAGGCGTATCGCCAAGCCAAACGCAGCCGCTTGTTACGCAAAGATTTTGGCAAAGAAGAGGCGTCCAGTTTTCGTGAGCGCAACTTAAATGACACGCGCTATATTGCACGGTTTTTTAAAAACTACGTTGAAGAGCATTTGCAATTGGCGCAGGGAAGTGGTCAGGGCCGTTGCGTGGTTCTGAATGGGCAATTAACGGCTTTTTTGCGTGCGCGGTGGGGTTTGGTCAAGGTGCGTGATGAAAGCGATCGGCATCATGCCTTGGATGCGGTTGTCATTGCAGCATGCAGCCACAGTATGGTGAAAAGGCTAGCTGACTATTCACGCAGAAAAGAACTCAAACAAATGCGAGAAGGTTTTGTAGATATTGAAACAGGTGAGATATTAAACCCCGCAACGTTTGCGCAATTAGAAGCTCACTTTCCAACGCCATGGTTGAATTTTAGGGATGAACTAGAGTGCAGACTGAAAGAAGATAATGTGGAGGCACTACGCAACCGATTAAGTATGTTGGGCACCTACCCTGAACCTGTGCTAAGTGCAGTGAAGCCATTATTTGTTTCGCGGGCACCGCAGCGTAGAAATGGGGGTGCAGTTCATAAAGCGACCGTGTATGGCAAAACGGCAAATGGCATCACAGAAAAGGTGCACGTGCGTGACTTGACGCTCAAGGATATGGACAAATTGGTGGAGCCCCACCGTAATGAAAAACTGTATGCCGCGATACGCCAGTGGTTAGAAGCCCGTGAAGCCAATGAAAAACAAGCCAAAGCGATTGAGGCCAGTGCGGGTAAAGGTAAAGACCGCCGTGAATTGACTGCAGCAGAGAAAGCAGAAATAGCGTTGTTGCGTGAGTTACCGCGCAAACCCCGAAATGATGGTGCGCCTGGGGCGCTGGTACGATCTGTCAAGCTGGAAAAAGAAAAAATGACTGGCATACCCGTTCGGGGTGGTTTGGCGATGAACGAAACCATGTTGCGGGTAGATGTATTTTCAAAGGCTGGTAAATTTTATTTGGTTCCCGTATATTTACATCATCGAGTAACCGGTTTGCCCAACCGTGCCGCTACAGCGGCAAAACCAGAGTCCGAATGGACGGTTGTGGATGAAACGTTTACTTTTGGCTTTCAATTGCAGCGCAATGATTATGTGCACATTCAGCAAAAGGGCAAGCCCCTGATCAAGGGCTATTATGCAGGCTTTGATCGGGCATCGGCCAGTTTAACCTTATGGGCCCACGATCGTAATAGCACGGTAGGCAAAGATGGCTTGATCAGAGGCATTGGCGTGAAGACTGCTCTGTCAATTGAAAAATTTCACGTGGATGTGTTAGGCCGTATTTACGCAGCTAAACAGGAGGTGCGCAATGGTGTGGCGAAGCGTGATGGTGAACCAGCCTGCTAGGCTTAGGCGTGAGCATTTCTCATTGTTGGTTGAACAAGCCCAGGTGGCGCGTATCCCTTTTGAAGATATTGCAGTGATTGTGTTGAACAACCGAGAAATTACCCTGACGCACCCTGTGCTTTCAGCCTGTGCTGAATACGGAATTGGCCTTTTTTCAACGGGTGATAATCATCAGCCTAATGGAGTTTTACTGCCATTTCAAGCCCATAGCCGTGCTACACGGATGTTGCGTTTGCAGTTGGATTTAGATAAACCATCGGCTAAGCGTGCTTGGGCCAGTATGGTGCAGGCCAAAATTCGCAATCAGGCCAAGTGTATGCAGTTACTAAGCCTTGGCGATCCAGATCGGCTTGAAGCCATGGCGCGTAGGGTGCGCTCGGGTGATCAGGGTAATTTAGAGGCGCAGGCTGCGGCATATTACTTCCTGAAAATCATGGGGCACAATTTCAATCGAAGCCAAATAGGTTGGTTAAATGCTGCCTTAGATTATGGTTATGCTGTGATGCGCGGCGCATGTGCAAGGGCTGTGGTGGCTCACGGTATGTTGCCGTCGCTGGGTATATTCCACAGCAGTGAGCAAAATGCATTTAATTTGGCGGATGATTTGATTGAACCATTTCGCCCGTTGGTGGATTTGTATGTGGCCATGAACCGCAAGCCGGATGGCTCGGCCGATTTAAGCCCAAGTGATAAAGTGGCTTTGGTGGGTTTGCTGAATGTGGATGTGGCAATGCCGCGGGGGGTGATGAGTGTATTGGCTGCAGTAGAGCAGGCGGCTGAATCATTGGCGCGCTTGTATGATGGTGGCAGTGAGTTGGTTTTAGAGTTACCGAGGCTGATAGGTTTAAATCAGCATAAGTACGAGATGTAGGCGTACTCAACCAGCATGAGTCAGACCACGAGGCGATTCATGCGAATAATGGTGTTCTTTGATTTGCCTACAGTAAGCAAAGCTGATAAGCGTGCGTATGTGGAGTTTCGGAGGTTCTTGCTGAATGATGGCTACCACATGATTCAATTTTCTGTTTATGGTCGAATATTGAATGGCAGGGATGCCGAAGAAAAACATTTAAAAAGGCTAATGGCTCATCTGCCCGTTAAGGGGTCAGTGCGCGTGCTGACCGTGACTGAAAAGCAATTTGCCGGTATGTTACTGCTGGTGGGCGAAGTTGGTTTTCAGGAAAAAAAGATAAATTCCAATCAAATGTGCCTTTTTTAAGGCGGTTTTTAAAAATGTAAACCCGCTAAAAGCTAGGCCTGTAGCGGGTTTACAAGGGGTCTATTGTAGCAATCCGGGGTGAGAGAGGGGGCTACAACGGTTATAGAAGAAGATAGTTTAGATAAGGTATTGTAGCAATCCGGGGTGAGAGAGGGGGCTACAACGATTAATCAATAAGGCAAAACCGCTTCATGATTGTAGCAATCCGGGGTGAGAGAGGGGGCTACAACGCGTGGCCGGAAGACATCCGGCGCCATTTTATTGTAGCAATCCGGGGTGAGAGAGGGGGCTACAACGTCAATAAGGCAAAACCGCTTCATGAGTATATTGTAGCAATCCGGGGTGAGAGAGGGGGCTACAACGGGTTACAGTGCGCCTTAACAATGAAGCTAATTGTAGCAATCCGGGGTGAGAGAGGGGGCTACAACCCTGCTTGGTTTTTTTAACCGGCTTTAAGCATTGTAGCAATCCGGGGTGAGAGAGGGGGCTACAACTGTACGTCACCAGTAATAACACAACCCTACATTGTAGCAATCCGGGGTGAGAGAGGGGGCTACAACAGAGGTAGAGCATTTGATGCCTGATGCAGCATTGTAGCAATCCGGGGTGAGAGAGGGGGCTACAACTTTCTTTCCTTCCTTGCCTTTCTCTTCTTTATTGTAGCAATCCGGGGTGAGAGAGGGGGCTACAACGTTGCCGCGAGTGGTCAAACGGAAATTTGAATTGTAGCAATCCGGGGTGAGAGAGGGGGCTACAACCTTCTCTCTCTTCTTCTTCGTTTTCTTCTCATTGTAGCAATCCGGGGTGAGAGAGGGGGCTACAACAAATGCCTGCACCTCACGCAGCTCCCCGAGATTGTAGCAATCCGGGGTGAGAGAGGGGGCTACAACGAAGAAACAACCCACAAGGTTATTTTTAAAATTGTAGCAATCCGGGGTGAGAGAGGGGGCTACAACGAATTGCTGTTGCCGTAGTACAAACCATCTATTGTAGCAATCCGGGGTGAGAGAGGGGGCGAGTGTAGCCGCAATTTAGAAATGCCGAATTTGTAGTGAATTTAATTGTTTGTCTGGTGGTGTTAAGCGAGCCTGCATAGCTGATGCGCTGCAGGGCTTGCCTAAAAAGTATGGATTACATCTTGAATTTTGGCGACATCTCACGGCCCTCAAGTATCAGAATCAGTTGTTGATGATAACCCTCTATCAAGTTGCTCAAGTACTGCCAGAACTGCTCTGAATGCACGGTGGCCTTCACCGTCTCGTTGGGAAGAAAGCGTTCCATCTCGTGACGAAACTCCTTTGCGATTTCAGGGTTCTTGGTTAAGGATGCAGCACGCGCAGCGGTAGCGTTCAAGTATGCATCCGTTTGCGCATGATGATTATTCAATTTTTTCTGGATAAGATCAATAGCTGGTTTGACTTGTTGCTGGTGTAGCCAGGCGATATCCCACAGATCACGATTTTTAATTCGGTTTGGGCGGAGTGCAAAGGCTATTAATTTGTCGGCAAAAATTTCTTCCCTCGATTGCGCTTGAAGTATCAAACCGCTGGTGCCCATTTCAACACCGTATGGGTTGAGTAGCGCCATAGGGCGTGGTTGATAGCTGGGAATGGCGCATACATCGATATGGATGCGTTGAGCAGGAAGTTCTTTGCGCCCAGGTCTGGTCTGAACTTTGAGCTTCCAAGTATCGACATTGCCTTCTTCACGCACGGGTTCGGTCACGGTGATCTCCAGTCCATACTTGGCTTTGAGTCCATCAATAAGGATGTTGCTCATGACCGCAAGTTGATCGCGGGTGAAGTCGGATCCGCCGGTAAAATCCAAATCTTCACTTAATCGGCTTGATCCGTAGCATGTTCGCAGACAAGTTCCCCCGATAAACGTGAGTTGGGTAAGAAGACCTGCGCTGCTGAGTACGCGCAAAATGTCATGGTGCAGAAGCTCTTTTTCCACAACGACCCGCAAAGGAGCCAACGCTTGCTGGTTTCTGAGTGCTTCATCGACCAGCTTATCAAACAAACTCATGGGGCACCTTCCAATCAATGAGGTCTAAATTTCGGTGAGTTGTTCTCATATCTCTGAGAGCTTGTGCAACGTTCGCTCGCCAAAGTCGCATGATGGGGTCATACTCCATATTTCGTGTGAGTTCCTCAGGTCTTTGTCGAGTTTTGACAAATTCGATGCTTCCCCATCGGCCGCAATCGATGACGCCAGATCTTCCTGAAGACATGACCATGATGCGATTGATGGGAATTTGGGAAATGACGCCCGCATCACTTAAAACCGTTTCAAGACTCAAGTAATTGAAGCCTAGCGGACGCAGCTTGGATACGGCATGGGGCAGGACTAAACCACGATCGGGATTGGCTTTTTCGAACAAATACAAGCCACGACATAGCCTGCTCAGGTATCCTTCGCATGCTACCCGACTCATCAGAGTTTTGAATGCTATGTCCGAGAGCCCTGGAAGAATCGAACGCAAATCGGAAGGCGTGAACAGGCAAGCCTGCGGGGTGGCCAACTGGCTGATGGTGTCTAAGAGTTGCCGGCTAGGTTGCATAAAATGCTCATCGGAAAGTTGCACTAATTGTAACCTTCCGGTGAGTTCTGTCAAGATGATGCGTAACCCCAAATCGGAAAAGTGCGCTGTTAAGCAAAACACCCTGCATGCTTTGGTTTAACGCCATAGTAACAATCCGGGGTGAGAGCGGGGGCTACATTGACTTGACTGCTTGTGAGCTGCTATATACAATTGCCATATGTGTAAATAAGCGTAGGGGACCAATATGTCGATTAGCACCGTATTTGTTAACAACCGTACTCAAGCTGTTCGGCTGCCAGTGGACGTTCGATTCCCCGAGGGTGTGCGCAAGGTGGATATACGCGTCAAAGGTCAAGAGCGCATCATCGCTCCCATCGGCCAAACTTGGGACAGCTTCTTTTTGGACGGGCCGCTGGTGAGCGATGACTTTTTGCCTGAACGTGCCTCGCAGCAGCAGTCCGAGCGGGAAGCCTTTTGATGTTGCGCTACTTACTCGATACCAATATCGTCATTTACGTGCTCAAGCGGCGCCCACGCGAGGTACTTGATCGGTTCAACGCCAACGCCACGCGCATGGCCATCTCGTCAATCACCCTTGCTGAACTGATGCATGGCGCCGAGAAAAGTCAACGCATGAATGAGAATTTGGCTGCCATCGAGGACTTTTGTAGCCGGCTTGAGGTGCTGCCCTATGGTGCAAAGGCCGCCCAGCACTACGGCGCCATCCGCGCCACACTTGAAAAGATGGGTCAACCCATTGGGGTGAATGACCTACATATTGCAGGTCACGCCAGGAGCGAAGGACTGATATTGGTCACCAATAATGTTGCAGAATTTGAGCGAGTGCCAGCGCTTGAATTAGAAAATTGGATTATTGGCTAAAAGAATGGGTTCGGCAATACTTCCCACGGATTGATGAGTGGCACTCCCGTGGGCTCAAAATCAGCGACGTTGCGGGTGACCACCGTCATGCCGTGCACAAGAGCGGTGGCCGCAATCAGCGCATCGCGCTCGCTGCGCTTGTCGGGTATATGCAGCCGAGCACAGCGTTGTGCCACTGGGGTATCTATGGGCAGCGTGCGCCCAGAGAACTCAGGCCATACTTGCTGCTCAAGCCACGAGCGCAATATGGCGCCTTGGATGGGGTCTTTTCGCTCCATCGAGACAACGCCAAGCTCCAGTTCCATGATGGTGATGACCGACACAAATAGGTCAGCCGCATCAACACTTTGTGCCCATGCCGTCACATTCGAATCGGCCTTGCCAAGTCGTACCTTCCGCAATTCAGAAACCACGTTGGTATCAAGAACAAACATCATGAGAAATCAGCCCGTTGAACTTCCATATTCACACGTGGCGGCTCAAATTCAATGTCGGCAACACCCGGCATAGCCAGCGCATCGGCAATGTTGCGCCGCTGCTTTGTCAACCGCTGATAGTCGGCAAAGCTCATCAGCACATGCGCCGGTTTGCCTCGATCGGTGATGAACACGGGCCCGTTGGTGGTGGCGCGTTTGGCCTCGCTCGCCCCTTGATTGAACTCGCGGCTTGATATGGTGGTAATAGTCATGAAGTCACCCCGTATCTTGGATTAATGTAGTTATGTTACTACATTAATCGAGCAATTGCAAACGCTGGGCGCAGAGCCATGCCGGATAAGCACTTTCCTGCCCCTTATGCCTTCCTCGCTGATCCCGCCACCATATCAAAGCGAAATAATCGGCATTCGATGGGGCCATTGTGCAGGGGTACCCTTCGGCTTTCTTTGAGGCGCATGAGCGAGGGTAATTTGGCCTCAGGTGTTAACAGCCAGGCCGACCATCCGGCATAGTGGCGTTTCCAATGGCTGGCCAAGCCGGCATAAAACACCGAAGCATCACCCGTTTCAAAATTTTCACGAGGCGCATGCAGCCTTTCCGGCTCGGTTGCATTTTGCCCCCGCCCTTTGGGTGCAATACGCTCGCCATAAGGCGGGTTCATCATGATGGTGCCAGCATCCGATGGGGCGGGGCGTTGCAAGGCATCGGCGGTTTTAAATGCAATGGCATGTGCCACGCCGGCTCGTTGTGCATTGCGCTGGGCAAAGTCGGTCATGCGAAAGCTGACATCGCCCGCAAAAATCGGCACGGTCGGTGCATGAACGCGGGCTTGCGCCGCACTCAGTAAGCTTCGCCATTGTGGAAGATAGGGGGCAAAGGGCGCTAAGGCTTCAAAAGCAAAGCGTCGCTGCAAGCCAGGCGCCATGCCACAGGCCATTTGGGCGGCCTCAATGGCAATGGTTCCGGCGCCGCAACAGGGATCCAGCAAAGGCCCATCACTGGCGCGGCCCTGCCAGTCGGCGGCAGCCAGCATGGCCGCAGCTAAGGTTTCTTTGAGAGGGGCTTCGCCTTTGACATCCACACTACCGCCACGGGCATCACGCCAACCCCGTTTGAATAAGGCCTCGCCCGAGGTGTCTACGTACAATGTAAAGTGGTCGGGGCCCAAGTATAAGACAAGGGATAAATGCGGGTGGCGCGTATCCACACTGGGGCGCTCGCCGGTGGCTGCGCGTAAGCTGTCACATACCGCATCCTTGACGCGCAGAGTGACAAAATTCAGGCTTTTGAGTGGGCTGCGCCAAGCACTGGTATCAACACGCAAGGTTTGCCTAGGCGTAATCCATAGCTTCCATGAAACTTGGGAGCAAATTTCATAGACATCGTGTTCATCACGATAATGGCCGCTGGCCACGGGCCATAAAACCCGCTGTGCGAGCCGGCTTTCCAAATTCAGGGTGAATGCCGTGAGCGCAGAAGCGCGCAATACTTGTACACCCCCCCTCAAGGGCTCTATGATTGTATGGGCCGGTAAAAGGCGTTCGCATTCTTGGGATAATAAAGACTCTACACCTTGCGCACAAGGTAAAAAAAGATCGACAGGGCTAAGCCCCCTAAAATCAGACATGGTATGGAAGTGCCCTTAAAGGGCTTTGCGTAAGTTGGCGGGCGCGATTTTGAGCGACTCACGGTATTTTGCCACGGTACGGCGCGCCACTTGTATGCCTTGGTCAGATAAAAGATCTGAGAGCTTGCTATCGGATAGTGGTTTGCGGGTGTTTTCAGCGGCAATGAGTTGTTTGATCAGTGCCCTCACCGCAGTACTCGAGGCCTGATTGCCGGCATCAGTGGAAAGGCCTGATCCAAAAAAATATTTGAGTTCAAACGTGCCCATTGGTGTGGCCATGTACTTGGCCGTGGTGACACGTGAAATCGTACTTTCATGCAGATCAAGCTCGTCGGCAATTTCACGTAAAACCAAGGGCTTCATGGCAATTTCCCCATGAATGAAGAAGTTCTTTTGCCGCTCCACAATGGCAGAACTGACGCGCCAAATGGTGTCAAAGCGTTGTTGTATGTTTTTAATAAACCAACGTGCTTCTTGTAGGTGACCCGCCAGAGGTGAACCACCACCCCGACCCTGCCCACGTATGGCTTGGGCATACGCATCCTGAATACGCAAACGGGGCATCACCTCAGGATTGATCACCACACGAAAACCTTGGCGATGGCGTTGAACCAAAACATCAGGAACGATCGTAGTGGGTTGATTTTGTGTAAAGGGTTCACCAGGCCTAGGGGTACACTGCCGTATCAGTGATTGCGCCCATTGCAAGGTTTGTGCATCAGCCAGGGTCAATGCCATGAGTTTTTTACTATCGCGTTTGGCTAATAAATCCAAATGCGATCTTGCAATTAGCAGCGCTAAATCCCTCTCGGGGTTGGCCGTCATGCGCAAAAGCTGTAGCTCTAGACATTCACTCAAGTTACGCGCACCCACGCCAGGCGGGTCCATGCTTTGCAACCAGCGCAAGGCTAAGTGCAAACGCTGATGTAAATCTTCATAAGCGGTATCAGGCTTCTGTTCGGGTAATGATGGCAGCAGTTGTTGAGCAATGGCCTCTAATGAATCATCCAAATAGCCATCTTCATTCACCGAGTGTATGAGTACCTCTAGTGCGAAGCGGTCTTCTGGTGCAAGTTGCATACCAGCCAACTGTGCAAATAAATGCTCGCTCAGGCTGATGCCCTGGGCATTGAGGGAAAAGCCATCATGATCATCGTTGTCTTCCGACGCACTGCTGACAATAGTGGGCAGCTCACGACTGCTATTGAACTCATCATACTCGTTGCTATTTTCCCAATCATCCTGAGTGGCGGTACTAAAGTCCGGTGCACTGAGGTCATCCATATCGGCCGCATCGTAGGTGTCATTAGCCTGAGCGGCATCTAAAGCGCCTGTGCTATCAGGGCTAAGGTCTGATGCAGGGGGGGCAACGATCGCATCTTCAAAAGTATTCAAGCCATCCTCTTCTTCTAATTCAAGAAAAGGATTGGTTTCCAGCATTTGGCTGATTTCGAGCTGCAACTCTAGCGTGGAAAGTTGCAGTAATCGAATGGATTGCTGAAGCTGCGGGGTAAGTGCAAGATGTTGTGAGAATCGAAGTTGTAGTCCGGGTTTCATAGAACAAAATCCGAAGCCGAGATACGGCTACATACGGAAATGTTCGCCTAGATAGACTTTTCGCACATCAGCGTTTTCCACGATATCTTGTGGCGTACCTTCTGCTAGCACTCGGCCTTCGCTGATGATGTAAGCACGGTCGCAAATACCTAAGGTCTCGCGTACATTGTGGTCGGTGATCAGTACCCCTATGCCCCGCGCTTTCAGAAAATGAATAATGCGTTGAATTTCAATCACGGCAATCGGGTCAACCCCAGCGAAGGGTTCATCCAGCAGTATGTAGCGCGGCTGTGTAGCGAGTGCGCGGGCAATTTCAACGCGCCGGCGCTCACCGCCGGATAATGCGGGCGCACTCACATCACGTAATTTTTCAATGGACAATTCGGCCAGGAGTTGGTCAAGGCGTTGGTCTATGG
Organism: Burkholderiaceae bacterium; assembly: GCA_032122355.1. Taxonomy (GTDB): domain Bacteria; phylum Pseudomonadota; class Gammaproteobacteria; order Burkholderiales; family Burkholderiaceae_C; genus RFTU01. The sequence goes on along the minus strand of JAUMCS010000060.1, from coordinate 43,078 downwards.
TGTGTTTGCCTAGGGGTTTACCATCGGGTGCGCGTTGAAGTTCGAGTACGGCACGAATATTTTCTTGGACGGTGAGCTTGCGAAAAATCGAGGCTTCTTGTGGCAGGTAAGAAAGCCCAAGGCGTGAGCGCTCATGGATGGGCTTGTGGTGTATGGGTTGGCCATCTATCGAGATTTCACCTTCATCCGCTCGAACCAAACCGACCACCATGTAAAACGTGGTGGTTTTGCCCGCGCCGTTGGGGCCGAGTAAACCCACCACTTCTCCAGGAGAGACACTTAAATGCCCACCATTCACCACGCGTCGGCTGCCATAGCGTTTGACCAGGCCTTGCGCAAACAAGCCTTTGCTTGTGTCGGAAGGGTTTTGGGTTGGAGTCGTCATGGCGTCGGAGCCCTCTGGGCCTTAGAGGCCGTGTTAGTGGGTGCAATAGGGGCTGAATGGGGGGTAGTGCTGGATGCGGTTTTGGGTTGAGGTGACAGAATCGCACGTACGCGCCCGCTGGATGCGGTTCCTAGGGATGTCGCTGATTGGGCCTGAAAGAATTCGCTTTTGCCATTCCATGAAATTTGCTCACCCGTGATTTCATCGGCTAAGGTGTTGCCTCGGTAGCGTTGCAAGATGGCTTTGCCCATTAAGTGGGCCACTTCGGTGCGACCATCATATTCGATGCGTAAAGCTCGACCCTGAATGATTTCATCCACATTGTCGCGTTTTTCCTGGAAGAATGCGAGTTCGTTGGCTTGGCCCCAGGCCGTGGCAGCATGAAAGCCATCGCCAATATCCCGCACTTCGGCTTTATCGGCCCGAACCACCAGAGTGCCTTGCGTGATCACAACACGGCCCTCAAACACTGCGATTTTGCGTGCCAAATCCGCTGAGCTGGAACGGTCGGCTTCAATGATCATGGGCTTTTCGCGGTCGGCTTTTTCGGCATGCAAGGGCTGGAACAGCCCCACTGCAAGGCATAAGCCATAAAAAAGGTGGAAGTTTGAACGCATAACGAGGGTGGGTTAAGGTAGTGGAGTCAAAGAGTGAGATTTTGGCGGGGCGGTGAGTATTAAACGCACGGGGCGATCAGAGGAAGCTATTTGACTTTGGGCGTTGTAGTGCAATGTGGGGCTTTCATAGCGCATGGCTCCGTGGCTGTCGGTGGCCGCACGGGTGATGATGGCATCACCTATCAAATGTATGTCCTGGCCTGCGCTGTCTGTTCGGCCGAGTTGGGCGCTACCTAAAAGTGGGGCTCCTTGAGCCGGCCAGCTTTTGAATGAAACCTGATGAATTTCGATTTGCTGGTTTGCAGGTAAGTGGCGCAGCAGCTTGCCCTCCAAGCTGGATAGAAGTTGACCATTTGGGTTATAGCGCTGCATCGTAATATCCTGCAACCAGTAGTCTGGCGCTGTGGTGGCCTGGGTGGTAGGCGTGATGGCCGAGGTGCCGGTAGACGTTTGCATGAGCCACCATAACACACCGCTAAGGGCCGCCATCACGATGAGGGGGATATAAAGCGCCACCCCATCGCGCAACTGAACTAGCCAAGGATCGGCCTTAGCTCGCCGCGTCGGTGAACACGCGACAGGTTGTAGGGTAAGCGTTTCAATAGGGTCGAGTTCAGTTTCCATCTAAGGTGGTGAGGTGCCCTTGCAAAAGTGGGGCGTATCGCCCGGCAGCCATTAGTAGTAAATCACACAGTTCACGCGCTGCACCTTGTCCAGCAGGGGCTTGGGTGATGTAGTGGGCGCGTGAACGAACTTCAGTGTGCGCATGGGGTGGTGCACAAGCAAAGCCCGCTTTCGTCATGATGGGTAGGTCAGGCCAGTCATCACCCATGACGGCTACATCACCCCAGTCCCAATTCATCGATTGAAGTAGGCCTTGCGCAGCAGCCATTTTATCATGCACTCCATAGTATGCATGGTCGATGCCCAGGTCGCTCACCCGTTTGCGTACGGCGGCGGAATCACGGCCTGTGATGATAACCGGAGCAATGTGAGCTTGTTTGAGCAGTTTCAAGCCATGGCCATCTAAGGCATGAAAAGGTTTGAAAATCTCTCCTTCTGCCCCGATCCATAATCGCCCGTCTGTCAGAACACCATCCACATCAAAAAGGGCCGCACGCATCCCTATGTGGTTGCCTGCACACAGGCCTTGTGCGGCCAGTAGCGTTTCGGGGGCAAAGCGCAATTGAGGTTCGAGGATCATTAAATCACCTTTGCACGCATGAGATCATTGCTGTTAATGGCGCCAATCAATTGATCGGCATCATTGAGTACGAGAATTGAAGTCACTCGATGTTGCTCCATGAGTTGAGCAGCCTGAGCAGCCAAGGCATTCTCGCGGATCGTTTTGGGTGTGGTGTGCATGATGTCGCGGGCGCAGTATTGGCGTAGCGCATCCACATTTTGTGCCTGTTCAATTAAACGTCGCAAATCGCCGTCAGTAAAAATGCCCGCCATTTGTTGCTCGTCAGTAACTACCACCGCAAAACCCATTCCTTTGGCCGACATGACGCTCAGAATATGCGAGAGTGCGGCATCGGGCGACACTATGGGCAGTTCATCACCTTTGCGCATTAAATCCCCAACGCGCAGTAAAAGCTTACGCCCTAGTGACCCCCCGGGGTGCGAGCGGGCAAAATCTTCAGCTTGAAAGCCCCGAGCATCCAATAGCGCCACAGCCAAGGCATCGCCTAAGGCGATTTGAACCGTGGTACTGGCGGTCGGTGCCAAATTCAGGGGGCAGGCTTCCTGTGCGACTGCGCTACTCAAAGTGACATCGGCATACCGCGCCAAGTGGGAGTCGGCATTGCCAGTAATGGCTATCAGTGGGATATTCAGGCGTTTAAGGGTAGGTAAAATCACATGGATTTCTTCGCTCTGACCGGATTGGCTTAGGGCTATGACAGCATCATCCGATGTGATCATCCCCAAATCTCCATGACTGGCCTCAGCGGGGTGGACAAACATCGCAGGCGTACCGGTCGAAGCCAGAGTGGCTGCCATTTTGCGGCCCACATGACCGCTTTTGCCCATGCCCGTGACCACTACATGGCCTTTCACAGCCCGCAGTAGATCAACCGCTTGAGTGAATGATTCATCCATGGCATCACGTGCCGCCAATAAAGCTTGTGCCTCAATCGTGAGCGTTTGGCGTGCCCAATAAAGCGCTGAATGCCCATCCGGCTCGGGGGCGCTGGGCTCAGTGGGGTGAGTATTAGGCATCATAGTGAAAACTAGCGGTACATAAATGTGAATGATGCTTTGATTTTAGGGATACTTAAGGCTTCTGGAACTCATTTCACCATCATTCTTTCTGTATCTGCATCAAAACCTTCATGGCAACATCCCTTGAGCTGACATTGTTATATCTTATTGCCGCAGTGCTGGGGGTGGTGGTTTGCCGTTTGTGGCGTTTGCCACCCATACTGGGATACTTGACCGTTGGGGTCGCCATTGGCCCTCATGCACTGGGGTTGGCCCATGATTCAGAAAGTGTGAAGCATCTTGCGGAATTTGGCGTGGTGTTTTTGATGTTTGTAATTGGTTTGGAATTCAATTTGCCCAAACTGCGCAGTATGCGTATGCAAGTTTTTGGCCTGGGCCTATTTCAGGTCGTATTAACGATCTTAGGTGCCATTATCGGTAATGCATTGCTCCAGGCTTTGTTTGCTTTTTGGGGCGTGAAGTGGGAGCTTGCTTGGCAGGGTGCATTGGTGCTTGGCGGGGCTATGGCCATGAGCAGCACGGCCATTGTGGTGAAGATGATGGCCGAGAGGCTAGAGCTTGAAAGCGAGCATGGCAAACGGGTGATGGCGGTTTTGCTTTTCCAAGATCTAGCCGTAGTACCGTTATTGGTGTTGATACCCGCTTTGTCAACAGGGACAGAAAATTTAGTCACTGCCACCAGTTGGGCAGTTTTGAAAGCTGCATTATTGCTGGTACTTTTGCTCGCAGGTGGGCAGCGCTTGATGCGTAGGTGGCTCACGATAGTTGCACGGCGCAAAAGTGAAGAATTGTTTGTATTGAATATTTTGCTCATTACCCTGGGGCTGGCTTGGTTGACTGAGTTGGCCGGTTTATCCATGGCTCTGGGGGCATTCGTGGCTGGAATGCTGATTGCAGAAACGGAGTTCAAGCACCAAGTCGAAACGGATATACGCCCTTTCCATGATGTATTGCTGGGCTTATTTTTTATTACTATTGGAATGAAGCTTGATTGGCGGCCCATTATTAGCCAGTGGTACTTGGTATTGATATTGACTTTGATACCGGTGATGGCTAAAGCGGTATTGGTAACCCTATTGGCACGCTTATTTCGAGCAGAAACGGGTGTCGCTTGGCGGACGGGGCTTTACTTGGCGCAAGCCGGTGAATTTGGTTTTGTTTTGCTCACATTAGGAGAAGCGCAACAACTCATTGCGCCGCAATGGACTAGCCCGGTTCTGGCCAGTATGGTGTTGTCGATGTTGTTAACGCCATTTTTAATTCTCAATACCAATCGAATCGTTGGGCATTTTGTGGCCAGTGATTGGTTCTTGCAGTCGTTGCAAATCACGGCGATTGCCCGAAAATCCATTCATGCATCAGCGCATATTATCATTGCCGGTTATGGTCGCAGTGGTCAAAACTTAGCTCGCATTCTGGAGCGTGAGCATATTCCCTACATGGCACTGGATCTTGACCCGGATCGAGTGCGCCAAGCCACTGCAGCCGGACAAAACGTGGTGTTTGGTGATGCTGCACGAATACAAAGCCTGATGGCAGCAGGTTTGGTGCGCGCCAGTGCCGTTGTCATTACCTATCAAAGCACCCCCTCCGCCTTGAAAATACTCTCGTTGGTGCGGGAGCGCGCACCCAAAGTGCCCGTGGTTGTGCGCACGATTGATGATGGCGATCTGGAAATTTTACGTGCAGCAGGTGCTACGGAGGTAGTGCCTGAGGCTCTTGAGGGTTCATTGATGCTTGCTAGCCATGCCTTGGCCTTGGTGGGTGTGCCTATGCGCCGAGTGATTCGAATCACCCGCGATGCGCGCGATGCTCGCTATAGTTTATTGCGTGGCTATTTCCATGGGGCCGATGACGATACGGTGGAAGAGCTAGAGCAAGCCCGCCTCTACACGATTAATTTGGCCTCGGGCGCGGCGTGTATCGGGCAGACATTGAGCCAGCAAAGGCTGGTGGAGCTTGAAGTTCAAGTGGTTTCCGTGCGTAAAGTTTCTGGTGTGGTTATGCAAGCGAACACTGAAATAGATTTGCAAACAGGTGATACCTTGGTGCTATCAGGCCGCCCTGATGCCTTGGCTTTGGCAGAGCAAAAACTATTGCAAGGCTGACCCTGCGCAATGACAGAGTAGCCCGGGTTCATCGAAACTAGGGCGATGACAGAACCCCCGACCATGGATGCGATTGGCATAGGTTTAACCACCTTGGAGGCGACCCAACGCCTGAAGCGCACCGGCCCCAATGCCCTACCTGAGGCACATCGACATCACTGGTTGTATGCGTTAAGTACAATGTGGCGTGAGCCAATGTTGTTGATGCTCGCAGTATGCGGTGCTTTGTATGTGGCACTGGGGGACCCGCACGATGCAGCCATCTTGGTCGGGGCTATGGCCGTGATTGCACTGATCAGCGTTGTGCAACAACATCGTACCGAACGCGCACTGGAGGCGCTGAAAGATTTATCACGTCCACTGACATGGGTTTGGCGTGATGGTCAGCGGCACCAAATACCTACGGCAAATGTAGTTGTGGGCGATATATTGGTACTGTCTGAGGGGCAGCGCATTGCTGCGGATGCACAGCTTTTGCAAGCCAAATATTTGCAGGTCGATGAGTCGATGTTGACGGGTGAATCCGTACCAGTAGATAAAACGCTATTGTGTACGAATGAGCAGCAAGACCGTGTATGGGCGGGTACTTTGGTGGTGAGGGGCGAGGGTTGGGCAAGGGTTCAAGCTACGGGTACGCAAACACGCATGGGGCAGATCGGTTTGAGCTTATTAAATATCACCGATGCCCCTAGTCCTTTGCAGCAGCAAAGTCAGCGCTTGGTGCGCTACTTGGGGTTGATGGGTTTAATCGTCTGCCTCATCGTGCTATTGGCCTTGGGTTGGCGCAGTGGTAATTGGTTGCAAGCGGGCTTGAGTGGTTTGGCATTGGCTATGGGTATGGTGCCAGAAGAGGTTCCGGTGGTATTGGCTATTTTTACCGCCCTCACCGCGTGGCGTTTGGCTCATATGGGTTTGCTGACGCGGCATTTAGGTGCTTTGCAAGTCCTAGGTTCGGTATCGGTGCTGTGCGTCGATAAAACGGGCACCCTGACTGAAAATCAAATGCGTGTTGAAAAATCCCAGGTTTGGGAAAAATCACCATCTGAACAGTCCGCAGCTAGCGCCATGGCGCTCACGGCATTCGGTGCATCGGTGCCACACAGCCCCGATGCCATGGAACGCGCTATACGCGCTTGGGCCGAGCCTCAAGTAGCGTCGCCTATTTCGCCGCCTGAGTTATTGCATGAATATGGTTTAGAACCTGAATTGATGGTGATCACGCGCTTGTGGGCAGATGCATCACACGTTTACGCAACAGCCAAAGGTGCCCCTGAGGCCATTGCGCAGTTATGTCATTTCTCCACGGATCAGTTACAAGTCTACACGCAACAAGTGCAAGCTTTGGCGCAAGAAGGTTTGCGTGTCATTGCACTGGCTTATGCAACGGCAAATCACCAAGGACATCCTTTGCTTCAAAAAAGGCAATCAGATGATGGGGTGCATGATTATGCCTTTAAGTGTGTGGGTTTATTAGGCTTGGCTGACCCTTTGCGCAGCGGAGTAGTAGAAGCCGTTGCGCAATGCCGGCAGGCAGGCATTGCTGTGATCATGATCACAGGAGATCACCCGGTAACAGCCGCTTCTATTGCCCGAGCTTGTGGTATGGGGGATGATTTACCGATCACCTTGGGGCAAGATTTGCATGCGCAAAACGCATCGGTTTGGGTATCTCAACTGTGGCAGCCCCTTTCGGCCCAGGCCCGTGTGGTGGCAAGGGCCTGGCCCGAGCATAAATTACGCATTGTGCAAGCGTTGCAAAAACAAGGTGCCATCGTGGCCATGACGGGTGACGGCGTGAATGACGCACCCGCACTTAAGGCGGCCAATATCGGTATTGCCATGGGCAAACGGGGTACGGATGTGGCCCGCGAGGCGGCTGATTTAATCTTGGAAAAAGATGATTTCCCTTCTTTAGTCAAGGCCATTGCTCAGGCACGGCGTTTAGATGCCAATTTGCGGCTAGTCATGGTATATGTGGTCGCAGTTCATGTACCTATTGCTGTTTTAGCCTTATGGCCGGTGGTGATGGGCGGCCCGATGTGGTTGGCACCAGCACAAATTGCCTTGTTAGAGTTGGTGATTGATCCCATGTGTTCCATTGTGTTTGAGCGCCGACCCGCTCAGGCCAATCAAATGCAAAGCCCTCCGCAAGCCCTCAGCCTTGAGTTGATGGGTACCAAGGTATTGGGTGCGGGTGTGCGCTGGGGTGCCTTGATGGCCGTATTCGTGGTGTTAGGTGCGGCAGGGGTGCGAGCGTTGGGCTGGAGCTTGGGTGCTGAAACCTGGGCGGTCATGGCATTGCTTGTTGGCAGTAACTTGATGTTGGCTGTGGGGCTGTTATGGCCGTGGCCATTTGCCATGAGGGCTATGAGAACTTAAGGTCAAATGGGCTTGACTTCCTCGGCGGGTAAAGCCCGTGGTCGACCTTCGCTATTGGTTGCCACATAAGTTAAGGTAGCCTCGGTGACTTTCACCCCATGATTGGTATCGTCATGCAGCCGCTGCGCATACACTTCAATCCGCACAGTGACTGAAGTATGACCCGTACGTACAATTTCCGCATAAAAGCTGAGTAGATCGCCTACCCGAACAGGTTGTTTGAACACCATTTCATTCACGGCGATGGTTGCAATGCGACCCGCCGCACGACGTGCGGCCATGACTGCGCCTGCAAGGTCAATTTGTGCCATGACCCAACCCCCAAAAATATCACCGTCAAAATTACAATTTTCAGGCATGGGGGTGATACGCAATACCAGCGTGAGATGTTGCGGTAACTCTACCTTCGTCGCGGAGGGTATTTCGGTGGGTAAGGCACTCATGGGAGTAGTGTTTTCAAAAACTTTCCGGTATGGCTTTGCGGGCAAGCTGCGACAGCCTCAGGTGTGCCCACGGCAACAACTTGACCGCCGCCACTGCCCCCTTCTGGTCCTATGTCAATAATCCAATCAGCCGTTTTAATCACATCTAAATTATGTTCGATGATGACAATGGTATTGCCCGCATCGCGCAATTGCTCTAGCACTTTCAGAAGCAAGGCGATGTCATGAAAATGCAGACCCGTTGTGGGTTCATCCAAAATATACAGCGTGCGCCCTGTATCGCGTTTCGATAACTCTAGCGCCAACTTAACCCTTTGCGCTTCACCACCGGATAAGGTCAGGGCACTTTGTCCTAGTTTGATATAACCCAGTCCGACTTCCAGCAGGGTTTGTAGTTTGCGTGCGATGGCGGGAATAGCCTGAAAAAATGCATAGGCATCCTCCACCGTTAAATCCAGAACCTCCGAAATATTCTTGCCCCGATAAATAATTTCTAATGTCTCACGGTTGTAGCGTGCCCCATGGCACACATCACAGGGAACGTACACGTCGGGAAGAAAATGCATTTCCACTTTCACGACCCCATCACCCTGACAGCTTTCACAGCGGCCACCGCCACTGCTGGCAGCCACGTTGAATGAAAATCGTCCAGGGCCATAGCCGCGTTCACGAGCACTGGGTACCTCGGTGTATAAATCACGTATGGCGGTAAAAACGCCGGTATAGGTGGCGGGGTTACTGCGAGGGGTGCGCCCAATAGGGCTTTGATCGACATTGATCACTTTATCAAAAGCCTCTAAGCCCTCAATGCTGTCATAAGGTTGAGGCTCAAGCTGACTGCCGTAAAGCTGGCGCGCAACCACTGCATACAAAGTATCATTAATGAGCGTACTCTTACCTGACCCTGAAACACCAGTCACACAAGTCAGCACCCCAATGGGAATATCGACACTCACATTTTGCAAGTTGTTGCCGCTAGCTCCGATGATACGTAAATGGCTGGGGTTGTTCAGTTTGCTTTTGGGTGGGCTTTTGCGCTGTGTCGGAACGGCAATGCGCAATGCATGTCCGAGGTATTGTCCGGTTAATGAATCAGGGTTGGCGATCACTTCGGCTGGGCTTCCCTGCGCCATCACCTGCCCGCCGTGCACGCCCGCACCAGGCCCCATGTCAATCACGTAATCGGCGGTGCGTATCATGTCCTCATCATGCTCGACCACAATCACACTATTGCCTAAATCACGCAAATGTTTGAGCGTATGAATAAGCCGCTCATTATCACGCTGATGCAGGCCGATACTGGGTTCATCCAGTACATACATCACACCGGTTAAGCCCGACCCAATCTGACTGGCCAGGCGAATACGCTGAGCTTCACCACCCGAGAGCGTATCCGCACTGCGGTCTAGGCTCAGGTACGTCAGGCCCACATCAGTTAGAAAGCGCAGGCGTGAGCGAATTTCATTGATCACCTTTTGTGCAATATCGGCTTTTGAGCCGCGCAATTGCAAAGCATCAAAATAAGACCGGCAAGCTGCCAGTGTCATTTGACCCACGGTATAAATCGGGTGTCCGCGTTCGCCATTGTGGTGCTGTAGAAATACATGTCGTGCTTCGCGTTTAAGCCGGTGTCCGTGACATAGTGGGCAAGGCTGCATCGTTTGCATACGCCCCAAATCCTCACGAACAGCGGGCACATCCGTCTCGCGCCAGCGACGTTCGAGTGTGGGAATCACCCCCTCGAATGGGTGCTGACGTTTCACCTGACGGCGTTTGCCATTGGCACCTTCAGCAGAGTAAGTAAAGCTGATGTGTTCTTCCCCTGAGCCGTGCAATATCACCCGTTGATGTTGGGGGCTGAGACTTTCAAAAGCATCTTCCAAATCAAAACCATAATGCTTGGCAAGCGCCTCGAGCTGGCCAAATGTATAGTCATTTCGGCGATCCCAGCCTTTGATGGCGCCACTGGCCAAGCTCAATTCAGGAAATGCAACTACCCGCTTCTCATCGAAGCTCATCAGTTGGCCTAGGCCGTCGCATTGGGTGCAAGCCCCGATTGGGGAATTAAACGAGAAAAGCCGTGGCTCCAGTTCGGGTAAGGTATAACTGCAATGCGGGCAGGCGTAGGTGCGTGAGTACATCCATTCATGTGGGGCTTGCGTGCTCAATTCCGACTCCATCTCAGCAGCAATCGCGCGTCCGTTGCTTAGGCGTAAAGCGGCTTCAAAACTCTCGGCCAAACGTTGCCGCAAGTTGGGGTCATCACTGCGAGTACGAATGCGATCGATCACCACATCTGCATCAAATGTGACTTCTGATTCCAAAGCGGCTGATGGCACCGTTTCCATAATCTCCGGTGAGCCATTGGCCAGAGTAATACGAAAGCGCACATATCCGCGGGATTGCCATTCTTCCATGAATCGGCCCAAGCTCCCTTGCATCTGTCGTGCCACTGGTGCCAATATCATCCAGCGTGATCCTTCTGCCATTTGCATCAACTCATCAACCATTTGCGCTACGGGCGTAGCGGCTAGGGGTGCATCGTGCTCGGGGCAATAAGGAGTGCCTGCGCGTGCATACAGCAAGCGTAAATAATCATGAATTTCCGTGATGGTACCCACGGTTGAGCGCGGATTGTGACTGGTGGCTTTTTGTTCAATCGCAATCGCTGGGCTGAGGCCCTCGATGACATCGACATCAGGCTTATCCATCAGTTGCAGAAATTGACGTGCGTAGGTCGATAAACTTTCTACATAGCGCCGCTGGCCTTCGGCGTACAGCGTATCAAAAGCCAAACTCGATTTACCCGAACCTGAAAGCCCTGTGATCACCACCAGTGCATATTTGGGTATGTCAATATCGACATTTTTTAAATTATGGGTTCGAGCTCCGCGCACCACCAACTGGGTATGCAAGGCAGGGTGGTTGAATGGGTGAGCAGACATCGTGATTTATTGAAAATGAAGAGGGCTGAGTTTAGCTTGAAGCTGTTGGCTTAGTAGAAGGGCGGCTTCTTCCCAACTGCAATTTACACCTAGGCTTGCTAAGTCTAGTGTACGCAAGCCTGCATAGCCACAAGGGTTGATGCCTTCAAAAGGTTTTAAATCCATGGCTACATTCAAGGCCAAACCGTGATAGGTGTAATGTTGAGAAACCTTAATACCCAAAGCGGCAATTTTCCCCAAGCCGCTGAAGCCAGGAGATTCTGCAGTTTTATTCAAGGCAGCATGAGATTGTGGGTCCGCATAGCGCACATAAATACCGGGCGCGCCAGCAATTCGATGGCCGGTAATGCCAAGGTGCTCGAGCACTGCTAGAACGCTGGCTTCAAGCCTATACACATACTCTTTCACATAAATATGTAAGCGTTTTAAATCGATTAAGGGGTAGGCTACGACCTGACCAGGGCCATGGTAGGTTACTTGCCCCCCACGATTGGTGGGCACCACGGGTATAGATGTATCTTTCAGCACATGCTCAGGCTTGCCCGCTACCCCTTGGGTGTATACAGGATCGTGTTCGACTAACCAGAGCTCATCCTCGGTTATGGGAGTGCGTTGCAGGGTCCAAGCTTGCATGGCCTGCACTGTTTCCAGGTAGGGCTGGCGGCCTAAATAATGTACTTGCATCATTCAAGCGTCGTTATAAAACCACTTTCACCATGGGGTGTGTACACAAAGTTTGGTACAGCGCATCCAGTTGTTCACGACTGGTGGCCCAAATATGCAGGGTAAGGCCTAGATAATTGCCGGCCTTGCTGGGGCGCGTTTCGATGCGCCCACGATCAAACTGAGGGTCAAACTGGCATGCAACGGCAACCATGGCATCTGTAAAACCCGCAACATTCAGCCCCATCACTTTGATGGGGAAATCACAGGGGTAATCAATGAGGCTGGTGCGCTCGTTTGATGGCGGTGTTATTGAATCCATAAACGCAGTGTATCCCAAGCACGACCAAGCCAACCTGCCTCAGGCACCGGCTCCAATACAATCAAAGGAATGTCGGCCACAGCCGCGCCACGGGGCGTACTGACCTTAATCGTGCCCACACGTTGTCCTTTTAACAAAGGAGCGACAAGCGGTTCCTGTCTTTCAATCCGAGTTTGCAACCCTTGTGCCTCGCCACGCGGGATACTGATCATGGCACCACTTCTTACCCCCAGTTTCACTTGATTGGAAGCCCCTTTCCACACAGCGGGGGTGGCAATCGGTTTATCGTTATCAAATAAGCGAATGGCATCCCAAGCGGTAAAGCCCCAGTTGAGAAGCTTTTGGCTTTCATTGGCGCGCGCTTCACGAGAGGCCGTACCCATGACCACTGAAACCAGGCGTCGTTTGCCGTTCGGAAATTCGCGACGTGCGCTGGTGACCAAGCAGTAACCGGCAGCATCGGTATAACCCGTTTTCATGCCATCAACGGTGGGGTCACGCCGCAGCAAAAGATTGCGATTGTCCTGCCGAATTTTGTTAAAAGTAAACTCAGGGATGGAGTAGTAATGGTAGTACTCGGGAAAATCTTGAATGATACGAGCCGCAATCGTGCCAATATCCCGCGCGGTGGTTCGGTGTCCCGCTTGTGTCATGCCGGTGACATTACGGAACTCGGTATTTTTTAAGCCGAAAGCCTGAGCCTGACGGTTCATACTAGCGACAAAATTTTCTACGCTACCGGATACTGATTCTGCCAGAGCTACCGAAGCATCATTGCCGGATTGGACAATCATGCCTTTAAGAAGTTCATCGACTGTGGGCAGCATCGTGGTATCAATGAACATCAGTGATGGATCACCTTTGCGCTCATCCCAGGCCCGATTCGAGATGGCTACGGTTTGTTGTAGCTGAATTTTTTTATCTTTTAAGGCCTGAAATACCAAGTATGCCGTCATCAGCTTGGTGAGCGATGCGGGGTCATTCGGTACGTCGGCATTATGCTCAGCCAGAACTTGTCCGGTGGTCATGTCCCATAAAAAATACGCCTTAGCCGCCAATTCAGGAGTTGAAGGCACATTCAAGGTTTGAGCCTGCACCACACCCGAGCCCAGTAAGAAACATAGCCAGCAAGAAAAAAAACGATGAAGAAATGACATAAACAACCTGAAAAGTTAGATCCACCAGCGCATGGCCAGTGATTTGAGTAAGGGTAATTGTCCGTGAAAGAAATGCCCCACACCGGGCACTACTATCACAGGTAAATTTTGGGGGCGAGCCCAGTTCATGGTGCCCGATAAAGGTACGACCTCATCCGCCTCACCATGAATCACCACAGTGTGTTCGGGTACTGAAGGTACGGCAAAATTCACGGTTGCTGGGCCCACCAAGAGCAAGCGATCAATGCATTTATTGCCATGAGCTGCGCTTTGTGAGCGAGCTTCGGTAGCGCGTGCTGCCACATGGCCACCAAACGAAAATCCGGCCAGCGCAAAGGGCAGATCAGATTGTTGGAAGGCATCCATCACTGCCAGTGCGTCGTCGGTTTCACCATAGCCCTGATCCCATGTGCCTTCAGATTGATCAACACCGCGATAATTAAAGCGTATGCTCCGCCACCCCTTTTGCGTGCAGGCGCGAGCCAGGGTTTGAACCACTTTATTTTGCATCGTGCCGCCATGCAATGGATGGGGGTGGCAAATCACTGCTACACCAACGGGCGTCAGCCCTTGCGCGGGTTCATCAATGGCTACCTGAAGTTGACCTACGGGGCCTGCAAGAAAAAGGTACTGAGTGTTGGAATTCATGTTTATCCATGTCCAACTGTTGAATCTAACATCAGGCGGTGTACAGGTCGGTCATGAATGAGGTGTTCCTCGATAATTTCATCAATATCCGTTTGGTCCACGAACGTATACCAAATGCCCTGTGGGTACACCACCATCACTGGCCCACCTGCACAGCGGTCTAGGCAACCAGCGCGGTTGATACGCACCTGACCCACGCCTGCCACGCCCAATTCCTTGACTTTGGCCTTACAGTAATCGAATGCGGCTTCTGCCCCTTGGGCGGCGCAACAAGCTTGCCCGTTGTCACGTTGATTCAGGCAGAAAAAAACATGGTACTTGAAATAATCATTCATGGCTTGTGATTTCTAAATTCCTCTAAGATTAGCAAAATGGCACCCAGGGTAATGGCGCTATCAGCCAAATTGAAGGCCGGAAAGTGCCAACCCAGCGCATGAAAATCCAGCATATCCACGACGTAACCATACTGAATACGGTCAATCACGTTGCCTAACGCACCCCCAATAATAAAGCTCAGTGCCCCGCATAACAGCTTTTTTTCGGGATGGCGATGAATAAGCCAAAGCATAAAAACGCACATCACACTTGCCAAAACGGTAAAAAACCAGCGTTGCCAGCCAGATCCCTGCGCTAGGAAAGAAAATGCAGCACCTGGGTTGTGCACCCGAACCAAATTAAAGAAAGAAGTTATGTGTTCAGAATGACCCCATGCAAAATGATGAACAATCCAGTTTTTGGACCATTGATCAAGAAAAATAACCAAGCAAACGATGGTCAACCACCATCCCCATTTTTTAAAAATCAGCATGATGTGTTCATTAGAAGGATTGAAAATCAGGCAAAAGTTCGCGTTTCGCCTTCACCGAATAAATTGCTCATGCAGCGCCCACACAAGCTCGGATGCTGCGGGTCTTGTCCCACATTTTCACTGTAATGCCAGCAGCGTTCGCATTTGCTGGCTTGACTCACTTCCACTTGTACGCTCAATTCATCCCCTGCGGTTAGGGTGACAACAGAAGTGATGAAAACAAACTTTAGGTCCTTGCCTAAGCGCTGTAATAAAGCGAAATCATCTGGGGCTGCTGTGATCAATAGGCGCGCTTGTAGGGAAGAGCCCAACTGCCCTTGCGAACGCACACTTTCGATTTCTTTGTTTGCGAACTCACGAATTTCGCGTAAACGAGCCCATGGCTCAAGCAGTGCCTTGTCAGCGGCGGGTAGAGGTGTAAAAGTTTCCAGAAAAATAGACGGTGACAAGCCCAAGGTTTGCCAAGCTTCCTCTGCGGTGAAGGACAAAATTGGTGCCATCCAGCGCAGCATGGCTTGGGTAATATGCCACAGTGCGGTTTGGGCACTGCGGCGTGCCAATGAACGTGGTGCGGTGGTGTAGAGACGATCTTTGAGTGCGTCCAAATAAAATGCCCCCAAATCTTCTGAGCAGAAAATTTGCAACTTACTCACCACCGGGTGAAATTCGTATTGCTCAAAATGTTTGAGAAGTTCACCTTGTAATTCAGCAGTGCGGGCTAGGGCATATCGATCAATTTCGAGCAAATCGCTGATAGCAATCGCATCCTGCTCAAGATTGAAGTCACTGATGTTCGCTAATAAAAAGCGCAAGGTATTGCGAATACGCCGATAAGCATCCACGACACGGGCGAGGATTTTGTCATCAATATTCAAATCGCCCGAATAATCCGTCGATGCCACCCAAAGCCGAACAATTTCAGCCCCTAATTTTTGGGTCACTGATTGTGGCTCTACGGTGTTACCCATCGATTTACTCATCTTGCGGCCTTGACCATCGGTGGCAAAACCGTGGGTGAGTAGGCCGCGATAAGGAGCCCGCCCTTCTAGCGCGCAACCCAGCAATAATGAGCTATGGAACCAACCTCGATGCTGATCATGTCCTTCCAGATATAAATCTGCCTCAGGCCCTTGTTCATGATAGGGCGGCCGATCGTAGGCCTTGGCGTGGCTGCCTCGCAGTACATGCCGGAAGGTTGAACCCGAATCAAACCATACCTCCAGAATATCCGTGCTTTTTGAATAAAAAACCGCATCTTCGGTACCCAAAATGGCCTCCGCGGTGACGCGGCTCCATGCCTCAATTCCGCCTTCTTCGACAATGGCAGCGGCCTGATCGCAAATCTCAAGTGTACGAGGGTGAAGCTCACCGCTATCGCGATGTATAAAAAACGGTATAGGCACCCCCCAGCTACGCTGCCTTGAAATGCACCAATCGGGGCGATTGGCGATCATATCGCGTAATCGTGACCGGCCATTTTCAGGATAGAACTGTGTCGAATCAATGGCATCCAGGGCCATTTGCCGTAAGGTTTTCTTGGGTTTGATGGTGGTGTTTTCAAAAACACCAGAGCCCTCATCCATGCGGATAAACCACTGAGGCGCTGCACGATAAATCACCGGTGTTTTGTGGCGCCAGCAATGCGGGTAACTATGAGTGATTTTTTCTGTGGCCAGCAGCCGCTCACACTGTTGTAGGGCTGACAAAATTAAGGGAACCGCTTTCCAGATGTGTTGATTTCCAAACAGAGGCAACTCAGGGCAATACACCCCATTGCCTTGTACCGGATTCAAAATCTCGGGGTAACTCATCCCGTGGGCCATACATGACTGAAAATCCTCCACACCATAGGCGGGAGCTGCGTGTACCAAGCCAGTACCATCGCTATCACTCACATAGTTGGCCAGTAAAATACGTGAAAGGCGCTGATAGCTGTACGGGTTGTTGGCATTTCCAAAATCGGCTGGTTCTGAATCGAATAAGGGATGCCTAAATGCCAGTCCTTCCAGAGCCTTGCCTTGGGTCGTGGCGATCACTTCTCCGGTCAGTTGATATCGGTTGAGGCATTTCTCTACCAAACCATGGGCCAAAATCAAATATCCCTTGGGGGTACGTACCAATGCATACTCTAAATCGGGATGGGCGTTCAGGGCTTGATTGGCGGGTAGAGTCCAGGCCGTGGTTGTCCAAATTACGGCAAACACTTGTGTGGCGCTGGCATCGGGCAAATGCGGTGGTATGTCGCTCAAGTCAAACGCTTGTGCCACTGATCTTAAATTATCAGCAGCAAATGCGACATCCAATGTGTCACTTTGTTTGTCGGCGTATTCAATTTCAAACTCAGCCAAGCTAGACGCACAATCAAAGCACCAATACACAGGTTTTAAGCCGCGATAGACAAAGCCCCGCTCCATGACTTGTTTAAAAGTTCGGATTTGTTCGGCTTCATTTTGGAAGTCCATCGTGCGGTAGGGGCGATCCCAGTCACCTAGTACGCCAAGCCGCTTGAAATCTTCGCGTTGCTGGTTAATCTGTTCAGTGGCAAAGTCGCGGCTTTTAGCCTGCATCACTTCGCGGCTGAGGTGTCGGCCATGCAGCTTTTCAATCGCATTTTCAATCGGTAAACCATGGCAATCCCAACCGGGAATGTACTGCGCATCAAAGCCTGCCAATTGCCGGCTTTTAATGATCATATCTTTAAGCACCTTGTTTAGGGCGTGGCCAATATGCAACTTGCCATTGGCATAAGGGGGGCCGTCGTGCAGTACAAACAGAGGTTGGCCCTTGCGGGCTTGGCGTAGTCGATGGTAGAGACCCTGCTCATTCCACTGAGCAACCCAAGCTGGCTCGCGCTTGGGTAAATCTCCCCGCATAGGGAAGGGGGTATCAGGCAGATTCAGGGTGTGGCGATAATCCTGGCCAGTGCCAGCGGCTTGAGATGCGATGGTCATAGACGTTGGTCAGTGTAGGCAATCCCACCCGACGGCCTTAAACGGTAGAAAGGCCTATCGGTTTCAATAGAGGGAAGCAAAAAGAAGTGGTGCGCGAGGGGGGACTCGAACCCCCACACCATTGCTGGC
This sequence comes from Burkholderiaceae bacterium, assembly GCA_032122355.1. GTDB lineage: Bacteria > Pseudomonadota > Gammaproteobacteria > Burkholderiales > Burkholderiaceae_C > RFTU01. The sequence continues at coordinate 25,297 of JAUMCS010000060.1, read as the reverse complement.
GTCAGGACCTAAACCTGGTGCGTCTACCAATTTCGCCACCCGCGCGTCCATGAGCGATAGTTTACCTCTTTTTTATTGCACAATTTGATTTAAGCGGCCATTCGAGTATGCGTGAGCCATATCGTGCAGGCTGATGGGCTTGATTTTGGCGCCCTGGCCCTCACAACCAAACTCTAAGTAGCGCTGACGACACACCTGGTATGCTGCTTCGCGGGCGGGCTTGAGCCATTCGCGGGCATCAAATTTATCGGGGTTCTGGAATAAAAACTTCCGTACTGCACCCGTCATGGCTAGGCGAATATCGGTGTCAATGTTGATTTTGCGAACGCCGTAGCGAATAGCTTCCTGAATTTCACTGACCGGAACGCCATAGGTTTCTTTCATTTTGCCCCCGAATTCATTGATGATGGCCAAAAGTTCTGCAGGTACGGAAGACGAGCCATGCATCACCAAATGGGTGTTAGGGATTCGGGCATGAATTTCTTTTACCCTTGCTATAGCCAAAATATCCCCAGTGGGCTTTCGGCTGAATTTGTAGGCGCCATGGCTGGTGCCGATAGCAATGGCTAATGCGTCCAGCTGAGTGGCTTTGACAAATTCAGCGGCTTCCTCTGGGTCGGTCAACAATGCGCTGTGATCGAGTTTGCCTACAGCACCCACACCATCTTCTTCTCCGGCTTCACCGGTTTCCAGTGAGCCTAAGCATCCGAGTTCGCCCTCAACAGTCACACCGACCTTATGAGCAAACTCCACTACCTTACGGGTAACATCAATGTTGTACTCAAACGACGAAGGGGTTTTTCCATCCTCACGCAGCGAGCCATCCATCATGACTGAGCCAAAACCCAAATCAATGGCAGCTTGGCATATGGCGGGCGAAGTGCCGTGGTCTTGATGCATCACTAAGGGTATATGCGGGTAGGCCTCCGTGGCTGCCTGGATAAGATGCTTGATAAAACTTTCGCCGGCGTACTTGCGAGCGCCCGCACTGGCTTGCAAAATTACGGGAGCTTGTACTTCGTGGGCAGCTTGCATAACTGCTTGCACTTGCTCAAGATTATTGACATTGAAAGCGGGGATGCCGTAGCTGTTTTCGGCTGCATGATCAAGAAGTTGGCGCATGGAAACCAAGGGCATAATGACTCCGTAGAAAGGTAAAAATGGAATTATCAGGCAAAAATATCAATCCACCCAATCTTTAAAAGATGGTCGGGTCAGTAATATTTTATTCTATGGTTTGGTGGTATGAATAGTAATTCTAGTATTGTTATTGTTGCAGGGGGTCATGCATTTTTTTTGTTACAATCCTGCAAATCTACTTAAACCATTTTTTTTGAATCGGTTGCGGTAATTTCGATGGAAATGTTTACGATTAGACTTTCAAGGTATGTTTTCTAAAAATTTACTTTTGGCGGCGGTGCGTGCTTGTTATGTGATCGGAACGGTGGGGACGGCATTCGCTCAGTGGCCGGCTGGAATAGGTCAGCCCAAAGTTCTCGTTACCAAGGCGGGCTCATTGCGCATTGAAACTCCGATTTCTGATAAATTGTCGGGCGCTTTGCTTAGTAAAGGTTTGAGGTTATCCTCGCCAGAGGCCTATAGGCGGAATGGTCTTGAATATCCGGCTGTTTTACGGGATGCTGATGTTACTATTGAGCTCGGTGCCTCCAAAAAAATAATGTTGGTCATCAAGTCTAAGGTTCCGGCGACAGAAGCTTTTTTGGATCTCATGTTGGAGTGGGTTGAGCCCGCTGGTGTGGAGACGAGGCTCTATAGCTTGGTTTTAGGCAAGCTGCCGTCTGTAGCTCTCGGCCAGGCTCAAAGCAATCCTTTGGTAAGCAAGAAAAGCATCAAAAAACATCCCTTGGCTGCAATCGCCAAGTCTCAGTCGGCGGCATCCGTGCCGACTGAGGTTACTCGGCAGGTTTCGAAAGATGAGGTTGTATCAGTTCAGCAGGTAGAAGTCCTGCCGGGAGTTGTTCCGGTGGTGCCGGTGGCCAAGGTGCCTGCAGTTTCTGAGCCAATTACTCCCTTGCAAGTGGAGGAGCCCTTGCCAGTGCAAATGCGGGCAGCAGAAGGTGTGAAAGAACTTGAGCATGTGGGCGAGCAGACAGGGTTACAATTTGCCGAAGAAAATAAGAATGTAGAGGATGGCACGGTTCTTGCTCATGTGTCTCAAATTGCAGTTGAACAATTCGAGATTGAGCCTGCTGTTGTTGAGGTGGTGCCGACGACAGCTGCAGCCCCGACAGCTGCTGAGCTAAGGGCTCCCTCGGCGGTGGAGGAGCACCTGCCGAGGCTTTTGTTGGCAGAAAAAGGAGGCCATGCTTTTTCTGATGGTCTTCTTGATTTTGCGGGTGACCAAGAAGTCAAATATATACAGGTTATCTATCAAGGTGGTGAGAAAAAATTTAACCAAGGTGATATTTTGGAGTTGTTTTTAAATGGATTGCCATTTGAGCCTAGGAAAATGGTTTTGCTCACATCAACCGCTGCGGTTGTTGAATTTGAATTGCGCCTTGGGGAGTTTGGTATCGAAGGTGAAAAAACACTCACAGCCAAAATTCAAACTAAAAATGGTGTTGAGAGTGATTTGAGTTCCGAATTAAGATTTACATTGAAGGCTCTCCGTGAGCAGGCTCGTGAGTCGGTAAGGCTACCATTTTTCGATGAGCATACAGCTACAGATGGTATTGGCGTCATTGAACTTGAAGACCCATTAAAATGAAAATAACAAGGTTCGATCTTGCTGGTTTCAATGTAATTAAATTGAAGTGTCGTGAAATTCCTTGGGCTCAGTCAATCCGAGAACAGGCCTCGCTATCTTTTTGATATACTGCACCAATTATGAAAAATGTAGTATTGCTAAAAATTTAAAGTTCATAGGATTGAATCGATGAGGATTGGACTTTCAAGGCATGTTTTCTAAAAATTTACTTTTAGCAGCAGTACGTGCTTGTTTTGTGGCAGGAGCTGTAGGAACTGCATTTGCTCAATGGCCGGTTGGAATAGGTCAGCCCAAAGTTCTGATTACCGGGGCGGGCTCATTGCGCATTGAAGTTCCGATTTCAGATGAAATATCGGGTGCTTTGCTTAGTAAAGGTTTGAGGTTATCTTCGCCTGAGGGATACAGGCGCAATGGCCTTGAGTTTCCCGCTGTTTTGCGAGATGCAGACGTAACTATCGAGGTGGGGTCGGCAAAAAAAATTATGCTCGTTATCAAGTCCAAGGTTGCAGCTACGGATGCTTTTTTAGACTTGATGTTGGAGTGGGTTGAGCCCTCTGGTGTTGAGTCCAGACTCTATAGTTTGGTTTTAGGTAAACTGCCACCCCCATCGCTCAGCCTGGCTCAAAGCAAGCCCTCATTAGTCGATAAAAACAGCAAAAAACCGTCTGTGGTGGAAGTCGTCAAGTCGCAGGCTGCGGCACCTAAGCCGAACGAGGCACCAGAAGAGAAGGTTGCCTTGGTTGAGCGGGTTGAACCTCTCCCTCCAGTTCGCAAGATACCGCAGTTGCGGGAGACGTTCGCCAGGTTGTTGCTCTCTGAGAAGGGTTCGCAAGATTTGTCGGATAGTATTCTTGATTTTGCTGAAATTAAGCGAAACAGGCTTATCCAAGTTAACTATGAAGGAGTGGATAAAAAATTTAACTCGGGTGATTGGGTTGAATTACTCCTCAATGGATTGCCATTTCATCCCCGCAAAACGGTATTGCTCGAATCGCCTTCGCCTGCGGTTGAGTTTGAGTTGACCGTCATGGACTTGGGTATTGATGGTGAAAAAACACTCTCTGCCAGAATTCAAACTTCAGACGGTTTCCGAAGTGAGTTGAGTGCTGAAATTCGATTCATACTGGATACAGTCGATGTTTCGATGGCTACTGAACTTGTGCCTCTTGAGATATTGGGTGAGCATGATAATTCGATGGCACTCACTCCTATTTCCAAAGCACCCAGCCAAGTTAGTGAGCCCAATAGTGTTCAAGATCAACCTGCGTTAGAAGTGGTTCCTGAAGTGGCTCCTGAAGTGGTTCCTGAAGTGGTTCCTGAAGTGGTTCCTGAAGTGGTTCCTGAAGTGGTTCCTGAAGTCGTTCCTGAAGTCGTTCCTGAAGTCGTTCCTGAAGTCGTTCCTGAAGTCGTTCCTGAAGTCGTTCCTGAAGTCGTTCCTGAAGTCGTTCCTGAAGTCGTTCCTGAAGTCGTTCCTGAAGTGGTTCCTGAAGTGGTTCCTGAAGTGGTTCCTGAAGTGGTTCCTGAAGTGGTTCCTGAAGTGGTTCCTGAAGTGGTTCCTGAGGCAACATCTCAAATTCCCCCAAATTCCTTAATTTCGGAAACAAACCGATTGGAATCCCCCAAGTTGGTAAGCCCAAGACCATCGGGGCCACGAGGGGGCATGCTTGGTATTGAAATAGCGGAAGAGGGGGGTAAAAAACGAATTAAGCTCGAGTGGCCATCAAAAGCATTAAGAATGTATAAAGGGGATAAGGCTGAGCTAAGGATCATAAAAGAAAAACAATTAATCCCAATTAACCAATTATTGACCAATGAGGATGCAAGCCGTGGTTTTGTCTATCTCTATGTTCCAAAAGAATATTTGAATGAAAGTAGAGGATATGTCTTACAGGCTGAGTTGAGTGACCAAGCAAACAACAGCGTAATCGGTAATGAGATAGTCGTCAACGGTACAGAAGATGATGTAACGTCACATTCACAAAGAAAAAAATTATCTGATCCGATAGTTATAGATGCACCAGTGGAGATACGGTCGGCCAGTGTAACTCCTATGAATCGCACCACAGCCTCTGTGGATCAAAAGAATTTGATAGAGCCCCATCAGCAGGCGCCAGGTAACAAATTGTCTATTCTTGAGTTGGAAATTCCGGCTGCACAAACAGAGATTTCGCATCAGCAAGAAAACCAGACTGTTACTGAGCAGAGTACTAAAGATGGTGCCCGTGACTCTCTGAAGGCTAAAAAAGAGTATGGTGTGGAAGAAACTAGGTCTAAAAAAATTATCAAACTTGATAACAAGCAGCCTGACAGCAAGAACAATTTGAAGGCGGATGAGAATCAAGTTGAACATCTTCCTTCCGCACGTTCTTTGCCGGTGCCGACACTGGATTCAGCAAAGTCACTCCGAATGAGGAACGATCCCATTTTTCGTGGCAAATGGATGAATGCCGAGCAGGTAGCTAAATTGCAGACTTTTAGGGTTGAACTCGATGCTTTAGTTCATGAATGGAATATAGGGGATAGACTGGAGTTGATGCTTAATGGTTTTTCCTTTGCTTTGCCCAAAATTAAAGTTATTGAGTCTAAAGATATTACAAACAAAGTGGTAGATTTTGAGCTTCCGCCAAAAGATCTGGGTGCGGACGGTAGCAAAAAGATTTACATCAGAATATTTGATCAAGCTGGGAATTCTTCCCTACCTGAGATAGTTGCTGATTTTTATTTAGATACAACAAACCCGCAGCCGCCAGATATTAGGGAAGTAACCTCGCATTTTAGTGATGGCTGGGTAAACTCGGTTGAGGTGCAGAGCCCGAAACTTGTGCGGGTATTTCTACCTAAAGTGAGTACTCCTGTTGAGATCATTGGTGACTCAGCCGAATTGTTGATCGGAGATGAGGGGAAAAAGCAAATAAAACGTGTGGTTTTGGCGGAAGATGACGTCAAAAACGGCTATGTTGATTTTTCGATCGGTTCCAAAGATTTGGGGCGAGATGGCTTCAAGACAATAGCTAGCCGAATCATAGACAAAGCAGGAAATATCGGTCGAGAAAGTAGGTCCATCGAGTTTAGATTGCAAACAAATAAGCCAATTGCGCCCAGTTTGAAAGAAAGTCGGACGGGAGCGATAGTTAACGGATATTTGAGTGCAAAAGCGGCGATAGAGTCTTTTAAGATGAGAGTCGATCTGCGTCAGATTTCTGTTGAAATAGGTGATGAAGTCCAATTATTCGTGAATCATGCGGGGTTCCATCAAAGTAAAAAGAGGAAAATTGATGCTCTGGATGTCCGAAATCAATATGTTGAATTTCAAGTTGATCCTGTTGAGTGGGGTGATGATGGGATTAAATCGCTGAGCGCCAGATTGATCGACAGAGCTGGAAACGTGGGTGCATTCTCTAATGAGATAAAATTTATTCTGAACAGAAAATCACCTGCTGAATTAAAAATAGAACAAGTCGGAGGGTCTTACCTCAGTGATGGCTGGTTAAATGTGCAGGAAGCTAAAAGCCAACATAAATTCCGCATTTCTATGGATCGTGCATCGCCGGAATTGGTGAGCGGAAGTAAAGTGGAGTTATTCATCAATGGGCGTTTATGTGGTGTCGCGTGTTCAAAGATTGTGAATGAAAAAGACAAGCTAAGCAGCTTCGTCGATTTCAGTTTGGCAACCTCCGATCTCGGAGAGGATGGGCCAAAGGAAATCACAGCTAAAATCGAAGATCCTGCAGGAAACGGCAATGTTACCCGTGTGCCCATGAGTTTTTTCTATGACTCCAAACTCCCACCAGAACTGCAACTCAAGCAAGTTGGGGCACCTGATCTGGAGGATGGTTGGTTAAATGCTCAAGAAGCCCTGCAATCGAAAACTTTGAGGGTGGTTTTACCTAAAAATGACGATGTCAAAGTGGGTGATCAGATTGAGATGCTGCTCAATGATGCGTTGCTTCTTTCAAAGACTATAGAGCAAGTTGATGCGGATAAAGAATATATTGATATACCGCTGAATGTGACCAATCTCGGGGAAGATGGACGTAAGATTCTTACCCTTCGCATGATTGACCGAGCAGGTAACAAAGGCCCCTTCGGAAACAAGATTACGTTTAATTTGAAACGTAAGGCACCTGTGGCATCGGTGTCATTAGAGCTTATGGATTTGCCACCTTTAAGCGGCTTCATGAATCGAGATCAGTCAAGCCGGCTAAAAGGGGTGAAGGTGGTTTTACTACCTGGCAGTAATGAATTTGTGCCAGGGGATCAAGTTGAGCTCCTTTTAAATGGCTTTCCTTTTTCAATTCCTAAAGTTAAATCACTTTCTAAAGAAGAAATCGAATCTAAACGTATTCAATTCTCACTCTCGGGTGCAGATTTGGATGCTGATGGAGATAAAAATATCACTGCTCGTTTTATTGATCGTGCTGGTAATGTGGGTCTCGCATACGGTGAATTTTTATTTAAACTAGTACGAAAAATGCCCGATGCTCCGGGTTTGATAGAGTTCGGAACTAACCATTTGGCGGATGGTTGGTTGAATGCAGCTGAACTGAGGAAAACTACAAATATCAGAATTGAATTATCGCGCTTGAGGAATGTGGCAGCAGAGAGTGGTCGTATAGAGGCCTGGTTAAATGGAGAGATGCTGGGGCTCTCAAAGCAGATGACCTTGAATGCAGATGACTTATCAAGGGGATACTATGATATGGTTTTGCAGGGAGCTGAGTGGGGGGCAGATGGGCCCAAAGAATTAAAAGTTCGCTTGATAGACAAAGCAGGCAATGTGGGTAAATTCAGCGATGCACTAAATTTTGCAGTTTCTGGGTTAGTACCTGCAATGCCAACATTGGTAGAAAAAGACAATAGCTTTACAGCGGATGGCTACGTCAACGCTAATGAAATCAGTAAGGGATTAAGTATAGAGGTCGTTCTACCCGATGTAGCAAAGGAATCAATTCAGGTCGGTGATACGATTGAATTGCTATTGAACGGTTCATCATTTGAGAGTCATAAAAGCAAACTTGTTGACATTAACGCGCAAAGAACAGGCCGCGTTGAATTTTCACTCAACGCATCAGAATTGAGAAATGACGGATTGAAGTCGGTGACGGCGCAGGTGATTAGTCAGTCGGGCAACAAGGGGCCAAAGAGCAAACCAATTACATTTGAGTTTGATACTGAACCGCCTGGGGCTGCTTTATTATCGCAAACAGCCACATTAGATTTGGCCGATGGATGGCTTAATGCTCAGGAGGCACAAAAAAAACAGACCATCAGAGTTCATTTGCCTAACATGATGGGTGCCACTAAAATTCAAGAGGCTGACAGGGTAGATTTATTAATAAATGGTTTATCATATGCGCAATCAAAAAATGTCAGTTCCCTTGATCTAACAAGGGGGTTTGTTGAATTTGTAGTAGATGGGAAAGACTTCGGTTTTGATGGAGAGAAGATTATCACAGCTGTGATTACAGACAAAGCAGGTAATGTTAGTGCGGATAGAAGTTCAATAAGGTTTACCCGGGTAACAAGTGTACCTGACAAGCCGATGGTGAAGGAATGGGGAAGTAGCGATTTGGTTGATGGGTGGATGAACTTAGCCGAGGCGACAACTCCTAAGACAATTAGGGTAGTTATGGGTGAAAATGAATTATCATATGCAGACAGGGTTGAGCTGCTCCTGAATGGTGTCCCTTTTGCGATTGAGAAGTCTAAACGCATAGAAGCAACTGATGTCATCAACCAGTACGTGGATTTTCTTGTGAGTAGAAAAGACTGGGGTATAGATGGGGATAAAACATTGAGTGCTAGAGTTGTAGACCATGCGGGTAATTATGGAGTGGTAAGTGATGCAATTCGTTTTAAACTGAAAACTTCTCTAGTTAATCAAAAAAATAGAGACGAGATCAGAGGAAAGTAAGTTGAATAGAACTAAATTAAAACAATCTGATGCAAGCGTGAGAAATTTTTTCTATCTTGTATCAGTCATTTGTTCAATTCTTATCTTATCGGGTTGCCAGTCTTACTTGCGGCCTAATCAGGGTGTTGAATATCCGGAAGGGCCTGAAAGATTATCAACTCTAGGAGATGAATTCAAAGATTCTGAGATTCAAATTGAATCTTTGCAGGAGTCACGTTCATTTTCTGTGCGTTCTATGCGGACATCTGATCCTCTTCCTGACGATGGAAGGATCATGACAATTAGCATGAGTTACGCAGGTTATATGGATGCCTTACGGATTATGTTGGCGCCTTATTCGATAGGTCTGATGGTGGATGGAAATCCTAAGTTGGCGGATAAGTACGCACATATAGTGACGGTCAAACTTACAGGAACATTACCGCAGTTAATCGACCGTATCTCTGAGTCTATAGGTTTTTTCTACACTTACCGAAACAATTTGCTAACTATCGTGCCTGAGGAGACATTTGTGCTGGAGCTGCCGCCAGCCCTAGCAGAGGACACCACTGCCGGACTAACCAACACTATGCAGTATCTCGGAGCCAGTGATATTTATCTGGATAGGCTTAATAGAACAGTGAGCTACAAAACAAACCGTAATGGTGCAAAAAACATTGAGCAGTATTTGGCCTATTTGAGAAAAACTAGATCTATTTTATTGTATGAAATTCATGTATATCAAGTAACCCTCAGTGAATCGAAGTCGAATGGCATAAGGTGGGATTCGTTGATTTGGCAAGCATCGCAAAGGCCAGCACAGTTCTTGGTTTCTGGGGCAAGCAATGAAGTGGGAAATATAGTAATATCGGGCGATAAATTTAATCTGAATACTTTTGTTGCTTTTTTGAATTCGCAGGGCACGGCAAGGCTCATTTCTCAGCCGCGCATGGCCTTGCTCTCTGGCACTAAGGGTAGTTTACGTGTTGGTGAAAACACTACGATTGTGAGCAAAGTTGGTACCGTTCTTGGTGGTGTCTCGGGTTCGTTAACGACGGTAGAAACCAGTCAGGTTAAAACTGGATTTGATCTGGCTTTGTTCGGAGAGGTACACGAGGGGAGTATCTACACCAAGATTTCACTCAGTTTATCTGACCTAGTGAAGATTGAAGATAAAACAGCAGGAACAACTACGATTACCTTACCGACGGTAGCAGAAAGAAACGTCAATTCAATCATGAGAGCCAGGGCGGGGGATGTGGTAATACTAGGCGGCATTAGTGCAAGGCGGGATAATGGAGATGTGATTAACTCTATAGGTCAGAGTTCCAAGAACGAAAGCAATAATCGATCCGAATTGGTCATTGCATTACGGCCGAGGATACTTCACTTTTCAAGCAACGGGGTGAATGATGTAGGTAAAACTGATACGTTGTTGCCGGCTGAGCTCGTGCGTCCATCGATGATAAAAGAATATAGTGACAATCAAAATATATCTAAGGATTAATATGGGGGAAAGCCGAAAATTAATATATATATTGAGAAAATTTTGCATTCGGCTCACGTTGTTGATGGGTTTCATGGGTGCAATGAAAGTATTGTATGCTCAGCCCATTATAAATAACCCTTTGATACGGCCCCCTAAATCATATGTTTCTGAGCAATCCAGTGTGGCTGGTAGCAGAAGCGAGAGAGCCCATGAGCAAACTGGATCAGTTTCTAAAAGTCCTCTTCCGGGTGCTTTAAATTCATCAAGTGGTAATTTGCCTATGATTGGTGATCCGCTCAAACCGGAGCAGGAAGCTATGACAATACCCGAGGCACTTACGCAAAGTGTCAATGGATTATTTGTGACTGCTATTCTAGATAAAGTGGCGATGCTACGCACGCAAACGTCAGTTGGACAAGGGGGGCAGTCAACGATTACTGGTGCTAGTCAGTCCGCTGGTGCGCCAGGTGGCTTAGGGCAGCAGAAGAATTTAAGTTACATTATTAGGGATGGTGAAGTCATTGATTACTTTGCTGGTTACCGCGTCATTGCACGGGTACAGCCAGATTCAGTCGCACTATATTGGTTGCCGAATTCTGCAGATGAGAACGGATCAAATAAATCAACACGTATTATATATAAAGCCAGCATCGATACCAATTTTATAAGCACGACCATTGCTGAACGCAAATTGGAGGGGCCCGGTGGTGGTTTGGATGGAGGTGTGCGACAGTCAGCTGTTAACACTGCGACTGGTGCAGCATCCAAATAATATCCTAAATATACTGGCATGAGTAAACTTGAGCAAAACCAAGGTTCCGGTGATGGTGGCTTGACAAGCAATAGTCAAGGCACCGCTATTACCGACAAGGTGTTTGGAGCATATCTTAAAGATGGATTAGTAAGTAAGCATCAGATTGACATAGCTGTTAAAAAAAGGATTGCTCTAAGTAACCTAGGTAGAAATATTAGTGTTAAGGAAATATTGCTACAGGATAAGTTTATAACGAGCTCAGTCGAAGGGGTTGATGCGCAAACTAAGCCTATATCATTTAAAAAAGAAGAAGACACACTACTATTACCTATAAGCATATGCCAGTACTATAAATTGGTACCATTATCTGTGACTGATGATGCACTAACGGTTATGACATCGAGGCCGCAAAATGCAAATGAAAAAAGAAAAATATTGGAAAGTTGCATATATAAAGTAAATTATCTCATTATAAAATTGGCATCCTTGCAGCAGGTAAATGCTGAAATTGAACGACTTAAAAAGATTACAGCTGTTTTGTATATGCTGCTTGACGAAATTCGTATGAGTACGATAACTCCCCAGCAGCTATCCATGGTTATTTATGCCATATTCACAGAGGCTATGAAGAAGAGAGCCTCTGATATTCACTTGGATAAAAAAGCAGACCCCGATTCTTGGATTTCGTACCGCATTGACGGTGTTTTGGTGCAGGCACATTTGGTCGACACTAGAATAATGTCGGCCATTTTTGCTCGAATTAAAATCGATGCGGGCCTTGATGCTTCGAACAACCGAGACGCACAAGATGGACGTTTAAGTTTTGAGTATGCCAATAGACAAATAGACTTGCGGGTTGCAAGTCAGCCTTTGGCAGATGGAGAAACCATTGCTATTCGGGTGCTGGATCCATTGGCCCTACCATCATTTGAGAAACTGTTTTTTGCCGACCTTCGGGTTAGGTCCTTTGTTAAGCTTTTAACATCTGTGCGGGCTAAAACAGGTAGCTTGGTGCTATTCTCTGGGCCCACAGGTTCAGGTAAAACGACATCCTTATATGCGATCGCTCAGAATTTGCCCAGAGATGCCTTGAACGTTGTGACGGTGGAAGATCCTGTAGAGTACAAATTACCCTTTGCGCGGCAAATTCAAATCAATCAGATTTTCCATGAAACATCTCGTGGAACTGAGCGTTCATTGTTGCGGCAAGATCCTGATGTTATTATTTTGGGTGAAATTCGGGATGCCGATACGGCTCATGCCGCATTGAAATTTATGGAGAGTGGGCATATGGTGATGGCTACTATTCACGCTTCATCTGTTATGCAAACTTATGATCGCTTTATATCCTTCTTTGAAGGAGACGGTAGGCGTGAGGCATTAGTCACTTTGGGTCATACCTTACGACTGTTATTCAACCAAAGATTAATGAAAAAGCTATGTAGTTGTGCCACACCAGCGACCATTTCGGATTTTAGTGTTATGCAGACGGAGCTCGCAGATATTGGCATTTCTTTAGAAAGTAATGCCGGTATCATGGTACGCAATGGTTGTCAAAAATGTAATGACGAAGGAACCATGGGGCGAGTACTAGTGGCTGAGACCTTAATGGTTGATATTGATGATCAAACAAAATCTGAAGTCTCTATTAAACTAGCTAGCGGAACTTATTCATTACTAGATATTATCAATCAATATTCAGGTATGGCATATACAACCAGAACTGATTCTATCAAGAACTTATTACAAGTTGGAGCGATAGATCATATACTTGCAAAAGAAATGCTCAGAGTCTAAATTACCCTATGAGAACTTTCCGAGTAACCTTTTTAAAGCCAAGTGCAGATGGTATGTTGATGGAATCTAGTATTTCAATGAGCGATTATCAAAAGGTTCGACTTCTAATGTCTGCTGACAATAAGCAGCAGGTTGTCAATTCTATCGCATCCCAAGGAGGTATTGTTATTGCCATCAGTCAAGTATCTTCTTTCCAATTGTATTTTGTAAAACCTCAGAATCAGGAGCTTGGCGCTCGAATTTTGCAAGCGATTTTATTTTGCGTAGAGGGAGGTATGACGCCGGGAAAAGCTTTAAACAAAGTTTTGGAGGATTTGCCCAGCAAACTACCTATTAAATCAACCAAAGCGCTCGAGCTTTTGAGTTCAGGTGCTTCTTTCACAGAAGCTATAAAAGCATTAAAATTATTTGATTCAACCTCATTGGCAATGTTAGAGTCTGGCGAATCAAGCGGAGGTGTGCGTGATTCAATTAGAGCAACTATTGCCCATATCCAAAGTAGTAATAAATCTTTTAAGGCGTTAATTGGAGCTGTATCCTGGACCTTTATCGATATGATTTTTGCGATTGTGTCAATCTTAGGGCTACGTATTCAATTTCTGCCTATGCTGATGAAACAAGCGAGTGATATCAAAAAGGAAGAACATAAATTAGAGTTTTTGCAAGCCATACATGTATCCACTTTGGCTTGTGATGTGCTCGCGTTCACAGCTATTCTGCTGCTAGTTGTCGGTATATTGCTTTTTCTGGGTTTTCAAAATGCTTCGCCACATATCAAGAACACATCCGCGCAAATTATCGGTCGTATTCCAGGCCTTGGGCGTGCACTTTTTCATGCATCTATAGCCTCATCGGCAGGTGTATCTGCACGCATGATGAGGGGTGGGGTCTCATTCATAGATACGCTTGATATTGCCAGTCGTTCAGCCCAGATGCCGCAAGTGGCTTCCATTTGGGTAAAAGTAAAACTGAAATTAGAGTCGGGTTCTGATGTCATAGCTGCACTATCTTCAAAACTTTTTCTTCCCTCCGAGAGCTTACTAATTGCTTCCCATGCCACACAAGAGCAGTTGTGTGGTGTGTTTGAAAATATAGCACATGCCCGAGAAGAGCTGAGTACGTCTGCATCCAAGATATTCGCTATTTTTGGATTTATTTCTTCTCTGATTTACACTGGCATTACCGTTTTACTCGTTCTTTGGGTGGTTTATATTCAAAATAAATACCTATTGCAAGGTGTCAACAACTAATGGTTTTCTAATGAATCCTAACAAAAAAACTGAGAGAATCTATACATCCATAGTCGCCGGCACCTTACCATCTGATAGAAAAGATGCAAGTTCAGTCGTCACTTTTGCGCTGCTGGATCTTTTGGGTACAGAAAATGTTCACGTTATTACTTCCTATGATCAAGAGCGTTTGGTTGTTCACTATTTAGCTGTACCTTCAACTGAATTAGGTGCGGCGGAAGACATGGCTTTCCCGTTATCGTTATCGCTGCCAGGGCATCCTAATTTTAGAGGGGATGGTTGTTACTTGCAAGAGGGTGCGCCAATTTCTGCCATGGTCGAGGTGAAGAATGGAGTTATTAGGTACATTGCAAATGAATCTTATTTGATTGAGAATTATGTCAATGATTTGGATGTTCCTGTTTATAAGGTTGATGATTCAATAACTGGAATATGGAGATTTTCTTCCTTCAAGTCTGAAGTCTTAAAATTAACCAACAGGGTTTCTAAGATCTTAACGATTGTTGGCGGCATTATACTTGTTATAATCCTATTGCTATCTGTGATATTCTCATTCTTGGGGGATATGAATCAGTCGAAGTATGATCGTTCTCAATTCAAGACGGCGAAAGAGGATGATTTACGCAACTACGCAAAAATAATTTCATCTTTAGATGGTGTTTCCGCTTTATCGCTAGTTTTATACCGAATGCAGTACATATCGTCAAACACGATTAAGGCTGGCGGGTGGATCAATCAATACGCAGTCATCGACGGCAAAGAAAGTTTTGAAATTGTGCTGCCTGAATGGATTTCAAAGGATTATCTTGAGCCTTTTGGAGGGAACTACCGGTCAGTCATGGGTGACCAGGGCGTGGTTGTAACTGCAAAGAGTTATGTCGTATTTGATCAGTAAAAGCAAAACTATGTGAGGAACGTGATATGAGAATTGGCTTATCCAACCAGTGGGATGTCCTCCGGAATGTGCTAAACCTACAAATTTTAGGTGTGGCAATTATTTTGGGTTTGGTCGCGGCATCTTTTATGTTGTCTTTTTCGGTGAAGAAATATATGAAAGCTCGGGATCAAATCGAAGAATCTCAAACCTACATTAACACCCCACAGAACCGACTTGAAATAACCAAGAAGCCACTTGCAGGCGAAAAAATCATTGAAATTGCCAACACATTGAAAATTATGCACCCTGGGGTCAGCATAGAGCCTGGTGCTGACACGTTGGTTTTGAGCGGAAAAACACCTGATCTGTATGAGCGTTGGTTTTTGGCCTTAATGGCTGCCCAGCACTATGGTGGCAAAAATTTGATGTGGGGTGCTCCATCGGTTTGTGTTGGGAAATGCGATAAAGAAAATGCGCTGTATGCTGTGATTCAGCCATTTCAGCGTGAAGTTAAAACCCTTAATAATTAATATAGATTATTCATAAATAATTTTATCATCTATGAAAACGCTCTCGATAATTCAGAATGGTGCGAAAGTGATTCTCCAGCAGCTTCCTAAGAAATGGATGATTTTTGGTGTGTTATTTATTTTTGTTTTGTGTCTGATCGCCTATTGGGCTATAAAAGCAGTGGGGTCAATATCTGAAGGGTCTGCCGTTAAAATTTCCGCTAGTGAGATGAGCTTGAGCGATACGCTTGCTGTAGTTAATGATGAAAAAATAACGGGTTCTGACATCAAGCTCTTGCTCGAATCTGGTGTCGATCGTGCTATTGCTGTTGATAGAACCATTAATAAGGTATTGGTCGCTAATGCGGCAAGGTCTTTATACCCTATAGAGTCTAGAGATGCTTTGCGTGCGGCAGAGCGTGATTTGCTGTCGGGTTTGTTCTTGCGATTAAAGCGTCAGGAGTTGCTGGATATGATCTCTCAGCAGGCAGTAGAAGACTACTATGAAAAAAACATCACTCAACAACAGTTTGACACCTACAAGCTAAAATACTACCTTACTCGTGACTTAAATGATGCAGAACGTGTCAAAGCTTTGTTATTTACGTCGGATAAGGATGCTCTGGCTAAATTGGAGTACTTCAATAAGGAGTCACCTTTTGTTGCGCTTTCGGCATTGCCTTATAATTTAGGGCGTGTCATAAAAGAAGGTTATATGCCCTCAAACAAGTCTCGTTCGATTTTAGGGCCTATAACAGTCAGAGATGGTTATTTTATAGTCATGGTTGAGGACTTCAAGGCCGGAAGTCGCCCACAGCTTTCATCGGCATTGGAGTTAACAATACGCGAGCAGTTAGTGGAAAACGAGCTATCAGTCGTGTTGACTGATTTGCGAAAGAATGCTAAAATATCAATTCAGTAAAAAAGGGGGTTAAAATGAGTTCAGTTTGTATGGGTCCAGTTCGTATGGGTCAGCGTGGTTTTATACAGGGTGTGATTATTTTTGCACTTGCATTAATAGCAATTGTGGTTGCTACATTATCGTCGGGTTCCTCTGATAACTCTGAGCAAATATCTAAAGAGCAATCTAATGCATACGCAAACGAAATGATAGCCGCAGGAGGTAGAGCACAAGATGCCTATTTCAGGGCGCTAGCAGACGGAAATCAGGGTTTGGTTAGCTCGAATAATGTCGTAACTCTAATGGTAGGTGCAACTGCAGCTAGCGCATCTCAGACTTGGGTTTTGGCATCCTATGCACAATTGCCGATACTTGACTCTGATGCGTATCTTAACAGAACTATTGGAACCTGGAGGACTTATGCAAGTGCTCTTAATACTACAGCTGCTCCTACCCAAAATAATCCTGGCAATCTTGTTATTGAGCACGGTCCAGTAAAGATGGCTTTATGCGAAGCTATTAATCGTAAAACAACTAACACTAGAGATAATACCTGGCCGGCTTTTAACAACGCAGCTGTCAATTTTTTCAGTATTGCTGCATCAATGAATATGGTTAACAGCGCTGGTCTGTCGTTAACTGGATCAAAAATTGAGGGTTGCTATTATAATGGTGGCGCAATTTCAGGTGGTGGAACTTACTTTAGAGTGCTGCATCATAATTTTATACCGGGGTTATAACCTTTGGTTGAGTAATCCTACATATTTCTTATGAAGCGATTCACTCAAACGAAACTCAAGGGTTTCATACTTAGTTATGTGATTACTGCAATGGCTATGATTTCCATCGCCATTGCAATGTTAGCAAGTTTTCAAAGTAGTCGCGGCAGCGATGAGATTCGTAATGCTGAGCTTGATCGGATGATGCAGGCTGTGGTGTTGCTTGATGCGGGTATCAAGAGTTGTGGTAAGTGCGGGGGATCGGTAGGGCCATACACAGGAGCTACTGGTGTGGCTTCAGCTGGTTTTGTACCTGCCATTTATGATGGGTCGAATTTTTTGGCATCCTCCGGTATTGTAGCAAGTATGGCCTGCCCAAATATTACTAATGGTGGCATTCCGGCAAGGGCACGTTATGTATGGGAGAATGTCCTTACAGGCACAAACTCAGCCAGTAAGTCGGTGTTTGGTAAAAGGCCTCCTCAACTTTTTTTATTCGATATTGATTATTCATTAAATTTTGCCTCAGGTAAAGTAGCATCTGCGTCTTTTATATTCAAAGCTAAAAATAATGCTGAAAATACACAAGATTTGTACAGCAGATTTAGAAGTCGTAAAGATAATAATTTCATTGGTGTGGATCTTTCGGTTAGCTATAGCAGTCGTTCTATTGTTTTGAATTATACTAATGACTACATCACACGTAATATGAAATGTGAATAGTAGGAATATTTTTAGGGGTGGATTAATGATTCATTTAATCATAGGTTTTGTTAAAAAAATTAAATGCCCTAGTGTTTTGATGGTGGCATTAGCTGCTCTTTCAAGCAGCATGAACGCACAAGTATTTCAAGTTGGCGAAGGGTATGGCCTGATTAGTGCACGACAAATGCAAATTAGCCAGACCGAGGCGCAACTAGGATATTTGGGGCAAAATCTCGCTGCAAGAGCGGTTGACTTTGATTTGGATGGTGAACCAGAACTCCCAAAAGCTGCCGCAATCAACGGTGTATTCGATGCTATACCCACAGAGTCGGTTAACCCATTGCTTGCTAGGACTACTGCTGATACCGGCTCTCATACTAATGATGCTTGGGGTCGTAGAATTAAGTACTGTGCTTGGGATAATGGCACAGATATTAATCAAGGTAATGGGTATCTCTCTGGTAGAGCCATAGCGGGTGTCTATTTCGCTCTCATATCTGCTGGACCAGATGGGGTTTATTCACAAACTTGCACACAAATTTGGAGTGGTTCTGCAAATCCCATTAATACATCATCTGTATCTGATGATATTCATATTATTTTCACCAAAGAAAAATTGGCGTTTAATGCTACCTCACAGGCATTTCGCTCGGCTGTAGCAACACGAGCAGATTTTGCTCGTTTGCAACTTGCCCACATCGCTGCTTCATCTGCCTCGGCTATCAATTTTGCAGATCGTTTAGGAGCGCGTGAGGTTCGCTTATTAAGTTATACCACTCCTGCTGATTTTGAGCAGCGTTTGTATGTGCGCAATGCAAGTCGTTCCGCAGCTGTGTTTTCGGGGGGGGTTGTTGGCTTTGATCCATTAACACCAATGGTGGATATATTTGGTAATCTCATAGGGGGCGGTACTGCGACCAGTAATTTAACGCTTAGGCCCAATTTTAACGAACAGTTTGCTTCAAATGCCCCTAATTCAGGAGCTTTGCTTTTTCAAACTGCATCAATGGGTGGTGCATCGGATAACCATTTTCAAACAAGAATGAGAATAGATAGATTGGGTAATATTTCTACGATGAGTAATGATATTGCATCAAATTTTAGTACTAACGGTATTTCACATGGTTTTTCAATAGCTAATAAAGTAACAGCAGGACCAACTTTCAATTTTTACCCTGGCTTTGCGATACCCTCTGTTGCTAGTCCTATGCGTTCGTTTGGTGTGCTTGCAGATATTTCAAATTCAGCCTCGGTGCCTGCGGCCATTTTTGGTCTGGCCACTCGTAATAGTGTTCGTTCGGTTGCTGGGTGGGACTTTATTAGTGCTAGTCTAGGAAATTTTTATTTGCAGCCAATTAACGCATGGTTCCCGAATTACATGGCAATCGCTTCCTCAAATGTATTATCTGGTATGAATGGGGCTTTTCATTTTCAAGCTAATAATACCGCCAGCGTCGCTGTATTTAGGTCAAATCAGACTAGTGCGGCTATTCGTTTGAGTGCTTCAGGCGGCGCTTTCGTAGACCTAGTGGGAGGTAACAATAGCTTAAAGGTTAATCTTGGTACATCTACTCGATTTGAATTGACAAATACTGTGGCCTCATTTAATGTGCCTACCCTGAGAATTAATACTTCAGATATTATTTCTTCAAGCAACACGCTCATTTTTAAACCAATTGCTAGTGGGCTATCGGTGTTTACGATTGGTTCTAGTTCCGTCAATTCATGGCAGGATTTTGTTGTAGGCAGTGGTTCTACTGAGCAATTGCGTTTAACTACTGCGGGCCGTATTAAATTCAATCGAAATCATGAATTGTATTCTTCTGGCAATAGATTGATTTATACTGGAAGTCAGTTACAAATCGCCGGTGATAGTGGGCCAGTGCTCACCGCTGCAAGTTCAAATTCTATTATCACCGATGCGCATTTTACTGCAAATGCTATTACTGCGAGTGGGGGCACTATTTACTTGGGCTCTACAGGTCTGTCTAATCAATCTGGACAACTTGTTTGGCCTGCATCTGCTGGGTTTAAGGCATCGAATTTGAGAGCTACTCTTGGAGATATTTTCTTGAAGGACGATGTGACACTGTCTAATCGCATTAGTTCGCAACAACTTGTTTGGGCTGGATCTGGTGGGTTTAAGGCATCGAATTTGATAGCTGCTGATGGAGGAATTTTCTTGAGTGACGGTGTGAAACTGTCTAATAGCATTAGTTCGCAACAACTTGTTTGGGCTGGATCTGGTGGGTTTAAGGCATCGAATTTGATAGCTGCTGATGGAGGAATTTTCTTGAATGGCGATGTGAAACTGTCTAATAGCAGTAATTATCAACAACTTGTTTGGGCTGGAACTGGTGGGTTTAAGGCATCGAATTTGATAGCTGCTGATGGAGGAATTTTCTTGAATGGCGATAAAAAACTGTCTAATAGCAGCGTTGATCAGCAACAACTTGTTTGGGATGGTAGTAAGTTTAAATTAGGTGGTGCTGGTGGTGCAGAATTTACAGCCGAGTCAACAAAAATATCGGTGAATAAAGATTTCAAGTTGGGTACAGCAAATAAATTGTCTTATGGTGATAATGACCATTTAAGTTTTGATTCAGTTACTAAAGATCTACTATGGAATAATAACCCCGTACTAACTGCAGGCCTTCCAGCAGTGTTATCAGGTCGTATGGCATTGTGGTGTTCATCATCTGATCCAGCCACACAGGATTGTACTGTTGCTGTTAATAAGGATACTTCCGCACCTCAGGTGGCAGATGGGGGCTTGTATGTTAACATAGCTCCAGGACGAGGTGGTGATTCAAGTGCTGTATCCATATTTTTAAATAGAATTGCCTTTGCCGTTGATGGAAATATTCATGTTAATGCCGGACTCGCTGCTACAAATTGGTATGCAAAATCTGATCGTCGACTAAAAACTCATATCAGTCCGTTACGGAGCGACAATCGGTATTCTGAATTAATTCGGAGTGTAAAGCCAGTTACTTGGCAGTGGAAAAAGGATGGTAAATCTGGAATTGGTTTCATTGCTCAGGAGTTGATGCAGGCGGGTTTGACTGAACTTGTCAATATCCACGATGACCCCAATATGAGTGAGCAAATCGATGCTAATGGCTTTAAAAGCCCAGCCGGCAAGGTTTATAGCGTAAATTATGATGGCATGACGGCCTTCTTGGTGGGGGCCCAGAGTGAGTCTATTCAACGATTAGATCGCTTAGAAAAATGGATGAACAGTGCTACCTCACCCGAGTTGCGTAAAACTATTGAAATGCAATCCATACTTTTGAATACTCAGGGTAAAGATTTGTTAACTGCCCTCACTCGTGTTGAGAGGCTGGAAAATAATCTCATTCAAACTCAAAGCGATACTATGAGGATAGGTCTTCAATTAAAGGAAATTGTTTCCGCAACTGTGTCTGATCGCAATAAGTTAACAGAGCTTCGTAGCCAGTTGGAGCAATTAAACAAAGATGCAAAATTCTGGGAAAACCAGTTCAAAGATGCTCAGGTACGGGTCGATAAATTTATGAACTACTTTGAAAATGTTTTTGAATACACCGAGGGTAAAGATAAGTCTCGGTTGGTATTGAAAACACCTGAACTTAAAGTGAATAACTTAACAGCCGATCGCATGGAGGCAGCCGCCATTCGCACCAAGCTGCTAGAGGCTGAAACAGCTCGAATCAAAAGTTTGGAAGCAGAGCAAATTACAGCAAATGATGCGCGTGTGGGAAGAGTTTACTCAGGAAGCAAAGATATCGCTGCCTCTGATTCTGCAGTGTTATTTGAGCTACCTGCCGATGGACAACATTTTGTGTTAACCATCTCTGGGACTGGCGTTTACTACACGGCAACTGTCATTCGTGTGGATGGGGTTGCTCGAGTTACGCCCTTAAGCGCTTCACCTAACTTACAAACTCCCGACATTCAGGTTTATTCAGATGGACCAAGGCTGCAGGTAAACACTGCTGGTCGTCCGGTTAAAGCCAGTTGGGTACGGATGAGTTAGCCTGGGATCATTGATTGTAGATAAGTTCAAAGATGCCTGCGGTAAGCTGGATGTCTGGAATGATGGGCATTATACGTTCTGCCTTGTTAGGGTTGGTTTTTCTGATGGTGCTTGGATCTGCACCTGCCAAAACTAACTGGCCACCTTATACACAGTACGTTCTGCGGTGCGTGCCTGATGCGGCTGCACATCACCAAGTGAATGCACAGGTGCTGGCCGCAATTGCTTGGGTGGAGTCGCGTTTTGAGCCTAATGCGCGTTCATACAACACAAATGGCAGTGTGGATATGGGTGCATTCCAAATCAATAGTGTACATGCGCCCCTATTATCGAAGTATGGTATCAGGCCGAGGGATTTGCACGACCCCTGCGTTAGCGCGTATGTTGCGGCATGGCTTTATGCGAAGCAAGTACGTCGTTTCGGCCCGAATTGGGCGGCTGTAGGTGCGTACCATTCACAAACTCCGCACCGTCAGCGATGGTACGCCAATCGCGTTGCCGAGGTGCTGATGAGATGGAGGGTTATTCCAATGGGTCGATTACCTTATGTCGAGTGATCATCATCCTGCTGGCTAACTTCCCAATACAAGCAGCACTCACGATATGTGTAAATCTTGATTTGCATACCTGTTGAATCTCGCCATTGCCATATCTGTTCAGCCATGAGTGCTTGAGGCGGTAGCACGGGTACATGTATGGCCGCACCTAGGCATTGGCTGTGTTTAACAATTTCAAGCATACTCATGCCCTTGCGCAATTGATTTGTCAGTTTTGGTACGCTGCTAACAACGCCCGCTGGGCGCTCGGATAGTACTTTGAGCATTCGAACAGTTTGGTTAAATTGCAAGATCAACCAAAAAACCCAGAAGGTAATGGACACAATAAAGCCCTGCCAACCATATAGCCAACTGGCTAAGACAATGAAACTGGCCACCAGTATGCGGCCTACGAGTGGCTGTTGTTTGATGATGTGGTTTTTGATGATGGGTGTCAACACGGCTTAGAGTCCTCGGATGATGGTGAATGCTTCTTCAATGCGATCAATGCTATGTATCGTTAGACCCTGCCATTCAGGGCCCATTTTACGCGGCGCGTTGGCTTTGGGTATGAGTGCAATGCTAAAGCCTAGTTTCAAGGCTTCTTTCAGGCGCTCTTGCCCCCTGGGTGCAGGGCGTACTTCACCTGCTAAACCGACTTCACCGAAGGCAATAAAACCTTTGGGTAGCGCTTTGCCTTTGAGTGAGCTGACAATAGCCAGTAATACGGCCAAGTCTGCCGCTGGCTCAGAAATACGTATACCACCCACGGCATTGACAAAAACATCTTGATCGCCACAAGCTACGCCTGCGTGCCGATGCAATACGGCTAACAACATGGCAAGCCGATCACGCTCAAGGCCTACACTGAGCCGGCGGGGGCTGGCTCCGCCTTGATCCAGCAGTGCCTGAATTTCAACCAGCAAAGGGCGGGTACCCTCAAGTGTGACCATGACACAACTACCAGGTACGGGTTGCGCATGGGTGGATAAAAAAATGGCACTTGGGTTGCTCACGCCTTTTAAGCCACGCTCGGTCATGGCAAAGACACCCATTTCATTAACAGCACCAAAACGGTTTTTGATGGCGCGGATTAAACGAAAACTGGAATGGGTTTCGCCTTCGAAGTACAACACAGTATCCACCATGTGTTCTAGTACTCGCGGACCTGCTAAGGCGCCTTCTTTGGTGACATGACCAACCAATACCATGGTGCAACTGCGGTGCTTGGCGCAGCGAGTAAGGTGAGCCGCACATTCTCGCACTTGGGCTACAGAGCCCGGGGCACTGCTGAGTTGATCGGAGTACAGCGTTTGAATGGAATCGATAATGACAAATTGCGGTGCAGTAGCTTCAATTGTGGCCAAGATGCGCTCGAGTTGAATTTCAGCCAGTACCTGTACTTTTCGGCCAGTTAGCCCGAGGCGTTGGGCTCGGAGTGCCACTTGGGCACCCGATTCTTCGCCCGTGATATAGAGCACGGGAATGGCCTGCGAAAGTGTTTGTGCGGCCTGAAGTAATAGGGTGCTTTTGCCAATGCCAGGGTCGCCGCCAATGAGCACCACTCCCCCAGGGACGATACCACCCCCTAGAACACGGTCAAGCTCTTCATGGCCTGTGGGTGTGCGCGAGATATCAGCGGCTTCAATTTCTGATAAGTACGCAACTGCACTGGGAGTATTGCCGCCGGCTAGGGATTGGAAACGATTTTTGCCCAAGGTGGGTTCGTGGCAGGTGGTTTCTACCAGCGTATTCCAAGCTTTGCAATGAGGGCACTGCCCTAGCCATTTGCTACTGTTGCCCCCACATTCGCTACAGGTGTAGATGTTTTTGTCTTTAGCCATTATTCCGGTTGATGGGGGAAGGGTTTGCGGGGGACGCGGTGAGCGACGGCGCACATGAGTTCGTAGGCTATGGTGTGTGCAGCTTGAGCCACTTCTTCAATGGGTAGTGTTGAATGGTGCGGGCCATGCCCCCATAGCGTAGCGGTACTGCCAACGCCTGCTTGAGGTATGGGCGTGAGATCAGCCGCCAACATATCCATGCTGACGCGGCCTAGGGTTTGCGTGCGTATGCCATCAATCAAAATGGGAGTGCCCGTACCGCAGTGCCGCGGGTAACCATCGGCATAGCCACATGCGACTATGCCAATACGCATGGGCTGGGTGGCGGTATAGGTGCTGCCATAACCTATGGTGGTGCCTACCGCGAGTTGTTGTGTGGCGATGATTTGGCTGCGCAAGGTCATGGCAGGTTGTAGGTTCCAGTGTGCGGCTGTATGTAGCGGGGCGTCGGGTGCAGCACCATAGAGCATGATGCCGGCTCTGACCCAGTCGTTCCAAGGGGCTGTGGCAGCTGCGTGTTGCAAAATGGTAGCGCTGTTGGCAAGGCTATGGGTATCGGTATTCAAACCTGCCAGTGCAGTGCTAAAGCATTGGAGTTGCTGGGTAATGCCTTGTGCTGCATCGGCATCTGAAAAATGAGTCATGGCGGTAACTTCAGCCACTTGAGGCATGGCACTAAGCCTAGCGTAAGCGGCACGGAAAGCGCTGGGCTCGAATCCTAAGCGGTTCATCCCTGTGTTGATTTTGAGAACCACTTGGTGGGGTTCTTGGGTTTTATGCCGAGATAACCAGTCTATTTGATGAGGGCTATGTATGACGTGCCAAAGATGCAAGCGTGAGCATGCCTCGAGTTCGCGGGCATCGAATACGCCTTCGAGCAATAAAATGGGGCCACGCCAACCTAATTGGCGTAGGCGCTGGGCTTCTTCGATTTCCAGTAAGGCAAAACCATCGGTTTGGCCTAGCGCCGGATAGATATGTTCTAAGCCATGGCCGTAGGCGTTGGCCTTTACGATACTCCAAATGAGGGCATCAGGTGCGCGGCATCTTACTTGCTGTAAGTTGTGCACCAATGCATCGGTATGTATCAAGGCTTCGATGGGGCGGGGCATAGATCGAGTGAGGGCAAAAGGTGAATGCAAGAATGTTGATTATCGCTGCAATTGCTGATGATTGATGCAGTTTGAGGTGTTTGCGCAGGTGTGCAAAAGATGTAGGTGAGGGTGTCAAACCAATTTAGAAATGTCCGCTATTTGCGCAAATTAGAAATGTCCTTT
>JAUMCS010000059.1:9231-24402 GCA_032122355.1 Burkholderiaceae bacterium | reverse complement strand
AGGTCAAGCCATTACCGATCAGCTTGCGATAGGTGTTGTTTTCGGTTTTGAAATTGGTGGCAGACATGGAAACTTTCTTTTACCGATGAGTCGCTACACAATAATCTCGTGCAAGTGCTGCGTCTATGTGCTTTCTTTCAAGAAATTCACGATCCGACAGAATCATTTCTTTGATGGCGCGTCGTATGACTCGCTCTATGTCTGCATGTGACATGCCTTTGAATTGAGATGCGATCTGACCCTCTTCGGGCTCAAAGTTGCGGCGTACACCTGACAGCTTTAAGGCCAGCAGGCGTTTAATTTGATCCAAGGTGGGTAGATCAAACTGGATAACTTCATCGAACCGCCGCCAGACTGCTTTGTCCAACAAGCTTTCGTAATTGGTCGTGGCAATCAAGATGCTGTCGCCACGGTAGCTGTCCATCATTTGTAGTACCGCATTGACGGATCGCTTGAGTTCACCATGGTCAGCACTATCACCCCTGTCCTTAGTCAGCGCATCGAACTCGTCAAACAGCGCAACCACAGGTTGCTGCGAGATGAAATCGAACACCTTACGCAAGTTGGCAGCGGTTTCACCCAAGAAAGAGGAAATCACAGAGTCCAAGCGAACCAGCACCAGCGGCATGGTCAAGGCGTTGGCCACCACTTCAGCAGCCAAGGTTTTTCCGCAACCAGGTGGCCCGCAAAACAGGAGCTTCTGAGCAGGCTTCATGCCATATGAGCGGAGAACATCACCACGGTTATGCTCAAGCAATATTTCATCGAGCAGTGATTTGCTGGTGTCGGCCAGTACCAAGTCTTTTTCTTCCCGAATGACAGGCCGCATCTCGATTAGGTTGAGACCACTGTCTTTGTTGGCGGGCAAGTCCCTCACCGCATGAAGTTTTCGGCTTTGCGCAGGGGTGGTCATACGGTCGACGTACAGCAGGCGTTCAAGGTCATTAGCCAACAAGTGGTGCTGCTTTTGTCGTTCCTCGTCAATGATAGACTGGGATGCCAGCCGAAAGCCCGCCAGATCACCTTCAGAACCTGCGCGGATGAGCTGTCTAAGTACTTTGCCACTGGCCATTTAAATCTCCTTTGATGGAAGTTTACTAGCTGAAGCCGGCAAATCCACTAAGATCGGTTTGCCGGCGCCGGCAAAGTGATGCTCTGGCGGATTTCCTGATTCTCGACAAGAACTTAACGCACGTTCAATGGCCTGCTCAAAACGCCGCCACTGACTATAGCCAAGCAAGGTCTGCAAATCCCTAGCGCTCCAGTACTCGGCACCAAATTCGTTAGTCCGACGCAAGCCCTCAAAGCCTTGACTGGCCATTGCAACTCTTGTACGCTCATTCATGATGACACTTCCGATTTAATGTATATCAAAGCACTCATTATCAGGCTGATTGAACAGCAAACCATCACAGCATGCGTGACGAATTAGAAGCATTCCACCCGCGCCACGTTGATGCCAATCGGTTCACGCTGCATTTCATCACATTGAGCAAGTGGTGTTAATCGGATGCGGGGAACAGCTTTCTAATCAACTGCGCTTTAGATTGTGGGCGAAATACTCTCATTTCGCCATCGTTCCCACCCCCTCAAACAATGAAATTCATCCCTTCAAGAGAACGGAAAACCATAGTGACAGAAGATGCGACATAGATTCAAGACAACTGATCAATACGCCAAACCGCACTCGCCAATTTGGCTAATGCCTTTTGTCTGCCTTCGATGCGCGAGGGTGTCCAGTCTTCGTTGTCTGCAGCCAGTTTTTGGGTCAACTCAAACGGTGCATTGGCCAGCACGGGAAGCTTCAGGGCATAGCTGGCGTTGCCAATGTCTTTGTTGGCCCCTTTGGTCAGCAAAGCCATGTTGCCGATGCGGTAAACCATGTCTTCCACTTCTTGGTCGCTAAATGAGCTCCAATTACCTTGAGGGTTTTGGGGTAATACGTGCTCAACGTTGAATGCATCACTCTCAAAATCCAATTCTTGTCCGCTGACTTGCTTTTCCAGCTCGCACAGGATGTAGCGCACCACTCGGTTGTTGCGGGTGTCGGTGGTGCGAATGGTTTTGTCAGCAAATACCGCCTTGAAAGTATCATCCCTGGGGTAGATGTCTTGCAAGGCTTCCAGCACCTGCCGCGCTTGAGTGGCCAGGCCTTGGTTCATTTTTTGGGCTGCGCCATAATATACGCGCTCTTGTTCGTTGGTGGGCGAATTGCCAATCACGTTGTAGCGAAAAGCAATGACCACACAAGCGCGCAACACCTTGGCGAACTGGTCTGCAGGCAGTGCACGGCTGGCCGCCAAAATGAGTGGGAACGGCTGGCGCACTCGGAACATACGCAACTGCTGCGCATGGGTTTTGAGCGCAGGATCCCAATGTGAGGCCTCTGGGTTGGTGAGGCCCAAATAGGTGTCCATGTCTTCTTCCATCCCGCGCAGGAGATCGAAAACAGCACCACGATCTTGAATTTTGTGGCGGATGGTTTTGAACAGTTCAGATTGGCGCACAAAGCTGTGACGGCTATTCCAGTGGCTGCGCAAAAAATCTGGGAAACTCTCCGCCCCCAGCCGCGTGACCATAGATTCCCAACGGTCTTCCATGACGCGCATTTCGGTTTCATGCTCGTCTGAACGATGCAGCACCGAAAATAAATAGTTTTTGAGCAGATCGGTCGAGGACAGACGTACGCCACGAGCATTGAGGGTTTCAAATACTTTGTATGCATTGAGTTCATCGGTCACGCTGATGACCGTGAAAAACAAGCGGTCACTCATGCTTTCGACCAAAGTAGCCAACGCTACGCCCTCTTCTTGGCTGTTTTTTGGGGTGTTTTTTCGGACGTGCTCACGCACCCGCTTATCGTACCACTCAAAGGCTTTGCGCAGGCTGTGTTCAGATGCCCTAAAGCCACGCACTGGCAAATGCCCCAGTGGCACCAAATAATTTTGAAAATACTGGTTGTTGTTACGGTTGAGCGTGAGCTTGCTGCGGGTGATCAAGGTCACTGGGTCTAAGTAGCCCACATAAGTGCTGCGGATTTGTTCCAGTCGCTGTTTGTTTTGATCGGGATTTTTGCCCTCTTCAATCAGCCGCTGAATGTTTTTGAGCACCGCCAACACGATCAGGCTCAGTGTGGTCAATCGCTGTTGCCCATCAATGACATCAAAGCATTTGTCATCTTGCGATTGCAAAACCAGGTAGCCCATATAGTGGGCTGGCTCCCCACCTTCTTGCACCGTACCTAAAATATCAGACCACAGGTCTTCCCACTCCTCTTCCGTCCAACTGTAGTCGCGCTGAAAACGCGGGATGCGATAGGTCAAGCCATTACCGATCAGCTTGCGATAGGTGTTGTTTTCGGTTTTGAAATTGGTGGCAGACATGGAAACTTTCTTTTACCGATGAGTCGCTACACAATATTCTCGTGCAAGCGCTGCGTCTATGTGCATTTTTTCAAGGAATTTACGATCCGAGCTTCTTCAGGTTCAAAATTACGACGCAAGCCCTCAAAGCCTTGACTGGCCATTGCAACTCTTGTACGCTCATTCATGATGACACTTCCGATTTAATGTATATCAAAGCACTCATTATCAGGCTGATTGAACAGCAAACCATCACATCATGCCTGACTAATTGGAAGCCTTCCACCCGCGCCAAGTTGATGCCAATCGGCTCACGCTGCATTTCATCACATTGAGCAAGTGGTGTTAATCGGATGCGGGCAGCAGCAGCTTTCTAACCATCTCCGCTTTAGATTGTGGGCGAAATACTCGCATTTCGCCATCTTTCCCATTCCATCAAACAATGAAATTCGTCCGTTCAAGAGAACGGACAACTATAGTGACAGAGGGGTGTCGAAGACCTTCTTGGATGTCTATGGCTAACAGTGATGGGAGCATTTGTTTCTTACCACCTTAGTACGCTTTCCTAGCGCTTTGTTCTTTCAACTGCTATTGTGCGAACGCTTCACACCGCAAAGTCAGACAAGGCATCCACAGTCAGGCCAGCTATCCAGTCAAAGTCGCTCGCGTTGCGGGTTGCCAGCTTCAAACCGTGTTCCAAACACGTGGCGGCAATCAGGGCATCGCCCAGCGACATTTTTTGTTGACGACGCAGATCAATAGCCAGCGCAGCAGTCATTGAGCTGATGGGGTATTCGTCAAATGCGGACAACAGCACTCGCAGCAACAGGTCTTCGTCCGGGCGCAAACGATGAAAACCAAGTACCTCTATGCGTGTAACGACGGAAATGGCAGGTAGCTGGCTCTGAAGCCACTCTTGCAAAGGATGGTCGGGCACTGATGCAGCGCGAATCAGGATATTGCTGTCAGCCAGCCACATGGGTTTCAGACCCCACGACCTGGCTGTACGCGCTCGGCACGCGCCTCGCGTTGCCAGGCACCCGCATCGTCAACGTCGGAAAACATTCCCGCATGCGCTACAGCTGCCAAGGCCTCGCGCAAATTTTGCTGACGCTGCAGGCGGGTTGACGGCGGCTCAGACAGTACCACCTCATCATCAATGAGCAAAATCATGCGTGCATTTCGGCCGTAAAGGGCTTTGAAATTGGCGGGCAGCGCAATGCCTCCTTGGGCAGAAATCGTTGTGGCGAGTTCAATTGCTTGCATGTCAATACTCCTTTGTTGGCTAAGACGGGGCCTTGATACTTTGCTCGAATAGGGATGACACCGATGATGGGACCCGAATTTTAGTGGCATCGGCCAAGCCCAGTAAGGGCTTCATCATAGCAACAAACCCGCTTTTTGGCCAACGCGATGCCTATTGAGAAACTGCCACGATGCACACCCAAGTCAAGCAAATCACCCGAATCAGAACCATTGTGCCCCCTACCGCCGCCAAGCCGACACCACAATCCCCAAAACAATCAAGGCAAACGCCACGGCGTGATGCCACTCAGGCGGCTTGTGCAAAAGTGTGGTTTGCAACAGCGCCGCAAATAACGGCGTGAGATTGCTAAAAAAAGCAGCAATAGTGGGCCCCACTTTAGCCACACCTTCACCCCAATATCGGTAAGCCAATAAGGAAGGGCCGATGGCAATAAACACAATGGCAGCCACCACCCCCACCGACCATTGGGTGCTTTTTTGCCCGAGCCAAACCCATTCAGCCGATGCCGCCATACCGGCCCAAATCACACCAAACAAAGTTTGTACAAGTAAAAATCCGGCCCAATCTTCGCCCACTCGGGGCAGTGTTTGCTGAATAGCCGGCGGCGGACTGGCCAATATCCAACTGTAAAACGCCCATGAAATGGCAGCAGCCAACATGAATAAATCGCCCTGCACAAACTGCATTTGCGCTGCCGAACTGATATGCCCTTGCGTGAGCACCATCACCACACCCCATATAGAAAATAGGGCACCCATTAACTGCATACCACGCGGTATGATGCCGTAAAAAGCCCAACCCACCAGCAACATCCAAACCGGCGAGCTGGCAGCAATTAAGGTCACATTCAAGGGGCTCGAGGTATTGAGCGCCACATATTGCAAGGCATTGTAAGCCCCCACGCCCATCAAACCCAACACCGCCAAAGGCCAGCGGCGTTGCCACAATGCCTGGCGCTTGGCTGCTGTATTGAGCACATGTCTGCCCAAAAACAGCAATACCAGCAATACCAAAGCCCACCGCATAAAATTGAGCATCAAGGGCGGAACCAAGCCGACTAACATTCGGCCCACAATGGCATTACAGGCCCACATAAAGGGCGGAATGGTTAATTGAAAAATCAAACGCGGCGTGAGCTTCTCAACCATATCCACCAACCTTTGCTATGTACGCCAAACCGTTTATTCAGACGCTTGAGAAGCCTTACGGCGAATTTCGGGGATGGCTTTTTGCAAGTAGTACACCATCGACCAAATGGTGAGTATGGCTGCGGTATAAAGTAGAAAAGTGCCCCATAAATGGGTGTCAATGAGCCCATTCAAAATGGGACCATTCCAAAATAAAAATGGAATAGCCACGAGCTGAAAAGTGGTTTTGATTTTGCCCAGCATATGCACCGCCATACTTTGGGCAGCACCGATTTGCGCCATCCATTCGCGCAGCGCTGAAATAGCAATTTCACGCCCAATGATCACCAAGGCAATCAGCGCATCCACCCGGCCTAACTGCACCAAAATCAATAAGGAAGCACAAACCAACATTTTGTCAGCGACCGGATCCAAAAAAGCCCCAAAGGCCGATGACTGACCCAAACGCCGCGCCAAATAACCATCTAACCAATCCGTAACCGCCACACCCACAAACAACACAGTGGCCCACGCATTTTTTTCTATATCGGGCATATTCAATGAATACACGCCCACCACCACGGGAATGGCCAAAATACGCAACCAAGTGAGTAAAGTAGGTAGAGTTAGAAACATCGTTAAAAACTATGAAGCTTGAGGTTCAGTTGAAGTACTCAAAGGAGTGTAACCGACCCAGCTATATAAAGTATCGGCCACATCACTAACTCCTGTGCGCTTCAGGGCCGAGAACAACACCACCGATACATCTGATTCTGCCGTCACCCATTGCGCTAAGGCATCACTCACACCCTGCATCGCTTCAACCGATTGTTTGCGATTGAGCTTATCGGCCTTAGTTAACAGCACCAAAAGCTTGACCTGGCCGGTGGTGACACGCTGCGCTACAAACTCTAGCAATTGTTGATCAAGCGGGGTTAGGCCCAAACGTGAATCTACCATTAACACCACCCCAGTAAGGCTGCGGCGCAACGCAAGGTAATCGGCCATGACTTGCTGCCAACGCAGTTTGGCTTGGCGCTCAACCGCCGCATAGCCGTAACCCGGCAAATCAGCCCATAGGGCATTGGCGGCATCGCGCGGGCCCAGTTCAAATAAATTGATGTGCTGTGTGCGCCCGGGTGTTTTAGAGGCAAACGCCAAGCGGCGTTGCTGCGCCAAAGTATTGATGGCCGTGGATTTACCCGCATTCGAGCGGCCCACAAAAGCCACCTCGGGCAATTCGGTCACGGGCAATTGATCTAGACGGCTGGCCGTGGTTAAAAAGCGCGCCCCATGCGCCCAAGCCATGGCCGGACTGGCCTCAACAATCGCCTTGGGTTGGGATACAGACTGTGCAACAGAATGGGTTGTTGCGTGCTTTAAACGAGATGTTTTAGGATAGTGTTTTGGTAATGGCATGTGTCATTGTAGAATATGGGGAGTTTTTTCACCCATTACTTTGCACCGAATCAACATGAAATTGTTTTTCAAACACAGTTTAGCTGCTCTGCTGGCCTTTTCCAGCTTACAGTCATTTGCGAGCAATGCCAGCAAACCCGAGCAACCCAATATCAATAAGGGCCAAGCCATTGCCACCCAAGTGTGTATGGCTTGCCACACAGCTGATGGCTCAAGGGGCAGCCCGGCTAACCCTATTTTGCAGGGCCAACACCCCGAGTATTTGGTGAAGCAATTACAAGAATTTAAATCCGGCAAACGCAAAAATGCGGTGATGAACGGATTTGCCACAGCGCTTTCTGATGAAGATATGGCGAATGTGGCGGCTTTTTATGCCAGCAAGCAAGCCAAACCTGGCTCCGCCAAAAATAAAGAATTAGCCGCATTGGGTGAAAAAATTTATCGTGGCGGCATTGCCGACCGAAATGTTCCGGCCTGCGCAGGTTGCCATAGCGCAACAGGTGCTGGCATGCCTGCTCAGTACCCGCGCATTGGTGCCCAGCATGCCGATTACACCGAGGCCCAATTACTCGCTTTCCGCAGCGGAGCACGCGCTAATAATGCCCAAATGACCGCTATTGTGGCCAAAATGAATGATAAAGAAATCAAGGCGGTAGCGGATTATTTAGCGGGTTTACGCCCCTAATAACCCCTTAAAACCTCGCCTTTGAAGGCTCGTTTCCCAAGCCGGTCATAGACCGGCTTTTTTCATGGTTAATCAAAGCCTAGGATAATACAGGGTATGTCAGCCCCCAACAACCCCACACCCCTGCCCCGTAGCAGCCCCTATGCCCCATGGTTGCGCAGCAGCACCGAGCTACTGGCTTCGATGCGTTTTGCCATTGCTTTGCTGAGCTTGATTTGTATTGCTTCGGTGATTGGTACAGTGGTGAAACAAAATGAACCCGAGATAAATTACGTGAATCAGTTCGGCCCATTTTGGGCAGAGTTTTTTCGGTTTCTACAAATTGACCATGTTTACAGTGCGGGCTGGTTTTTACTGATTTTGGCTTTCTTGGTGGTGTCCACCAGTTTATGCATTGCGCGCAATGCGCCCAAAATTGCGCAAGACCTGCGTCAGTACAAAGAAAACATTCGAGCCCAGTCGCTTCAGGCGTTTCATCATAAAGCCCAAGGCATACTGCATGAATCACCCGAACCCGCGTTTCAACGGATTAGCCTTTGGTTAAGCCAAAATGGCTGGCAAGCTAAGGCGCAGTTGCGCCAAGATAACACCACGCCCAGCGCCAGCGGCACCATGATTGCGGCGCGCAAGGGCATGACGAATAAGTTGGGCTATTTGGCTGCGCACGGCTCTATCGTTTTGATTTGCTTGGGTGGGTTATTGGATGGCGACATGATGGTTCGCGCCCTGATGGCCTGGCGAGACAAAAGCGTTTATACTGGATCAGGCTGGGTCAATGCCATACCGTCAGCGCATCGCCTAGATGCCAACAACCCCAGCTACCGCGGCCATGTATCGGTACCCGAAGGTGCGCGACGTGATGCCGCTATTTTGAGTATGCCTGGCGGCTCGGTGGTACAAGCATTACCGTTTGATATTGAACTGAAAAAGTTCATCGTGGATTATTACGAAACGGGTATGCCGAAATTATTTTCCAGCGAAATTGTGATCCATGATCATGAAACGGGTGAAGCCCTACCCGCCGTGGTCAGGGTCAATCAACCGGCCAAACACAAAGGCGTATTGATTTATCAAAGCAGCTTTGATGATGGTGGCAGTTTGCTGAAAATGCGCCTGCTGCCACTTCAAGGGCAAGCGGCAGTAAAAGTCAGTGGCAAAGTCGGCACCCAAATGAAACTGCCGATTGAAGGGCAAGAGCTGAGCCTTGAGCTCACGGGCTTGCGCGTGATCAATGTGGAAAATTTAGCGTCAGGCCACACCGACGAGGCAGATGTACGCAAAGTGGATTGGGCTCAACGCTGGTTAGATCATTTAGGCACTGGCGCCAAAACCGATGCGCAAAAAACGCTGCGCAATGTGGGCCCTTCGATCACGTACCGCCTACGCGATGCAGCAGGCCAGGCCCGTGAGTACCACAACTACATGCTGCCTTTTGAAATCGAAGGGCAACGCAGTTTACTGGTAGGGGTGCGTGAAAGTGCAAACGAAACTTTCCGCTATTTGCGCATACCGGTAGACGCAGATGACAGCATACAGTCGTGGTTGCTGATGCGCAATGCACTGCAAAACCCTGCACTTCGGGCGCAGGCAGCACAGCGTTATGCCCGCCTAGCCACACCGGCACATCAACCCCAAATGACCACTCAGCTAGAAACAACCGCCCTTCGAGCACTGGAATTGTTTGCAGGTGTTCAAATTCCCAATACCTACGGTTTAGCCGCTTGGGCACAATTTCTAGAGAAAAATGTGCCCGCTGATGAGCAGCCTCGAATTTCAGAATTATTGCTACGGGTGTTTAATGGCAGCTTATTTGAATTACTAAATATCAGCCGTGAGCAACAACAACTCCCTGCCCTAAAACCGGACACGACCACCCAAGCATTGATGACGCAAGCCGTATTGTCTTTATCCGACAGCTTTGCCTATCCGGCACCGGTCATTGTTCAGCTCGATACGTTTGAGCACATTCAAGCCAGTGTGTTTCAAGTGGCACGGGCTCCGGGCAAGGTACTGGTGTATTTGGGCGCAGTACTGTTGATCATAGGCGTTTTTACCATGCTGTATGTGCGTGAACGCCGCCTTTGGATTTGGCTGCAACCTCAGGGGGATGGTCAAACCCTGCTGACCACGGCTTTATCCACCCCCCGTCGTACACTAGAGCTAGATAAGGAATTTATGCTGATTCAGCAAGCTTTGTTAGCTCAACCCCCTACCACCCCACCTCACCCTTGAACACGGCCTTATGCAAACCACTCCGCTCACCATCGAACGCCAACGCCGCACCCTGCACTTCAGTTTATGGAGTGTCGTTTATGCATTGATTTTGGCATCGGGCACTGGCTTTGCCTTATTTGAATGGGCGCATGCCATGGATGTCTATGAAAAATGGATACTCATAGGCGTGGCACCCGCCCTTTGGTTACTGGCTTGTTGGTGGCCTACCCTAAGGCCATTGAGCTTGGGTGTGGGCTTGGCTTGCGTATTGGGTATCGTGCTGTACAGCCGCAGCACCGATCAGTTTGGGGTGGACTTGGCGGCGGCTGAAAAGGTTTTTGCGCTGAAGTATTTTCTATCCAGTCAAAGTGCGATTTTGTGGATGAGTGTGCTGTTTTTTATGAGCACGATTTTTTATTGGATAGGCTTGTTAGGCCAAGCACCGGCAGCGGGCACTCGGGGAACGGCCTATACCCTGGGCTCTCGATTAGCCTGGGCGGCCGTATTCATGGCTTTGGTGGGTAGCCTTATGCGCTGGTTTGAGAGCCATCAAATTGCCCCCGACATCGGGCATATTCCCGTGAGCAATTTGTATGAAGTGTTTGTACTGTTTTGCTGGTTAACGGCACTGTTTTATTTGTACTATGAGCAGCATTACCAAACACCAGCCATGGGACCGTTTGTGATGTTGGTGATCAGTGCGGCTGTGGGGTTTTTGCTTTGGTATACCTTGGTGCGTGAAGCGCATCAAATTCAACCCTTGGTGCCGGCCCTGCAAAGCTGGTGGATGAAACTGCATGTGCCGGCCAATTTTATTGGCTATGGTACGTTTGCGATTTCAGCCATGGTGGCTTTTGCTTATTTGGTGAAACAACAAGCCCAACAAGGCCGCTGGTATACGCTTTTACCGCTTTGGTTAATGGGAGTAGTGCTGTGCTTTGAACCCTTGGTATTTCGGCAAACAGCCACTACTTCTTCAACCTACTGGGCGATTTATTTTGGCTTGAGTGCCTTTTTGGTGGCGGGTATTTTGGCACTGCGCCATCGCATTGGGCCCCGCTTACCCAGCTTTGAGGTGCTGGATGATGCCATGTATAAGGCCATTGCCATTGGCTTTGCTTTTTTTACCATCGCCACGATTTTGGGGGCTTTTTGGGCGGCTGAAGCTTGGGGCGGCTACTGGAGCTGGGACCCCAAAGAAACCTGGGCTTTGATTGTGTGGCTGAATTATGCTGCTTGGTTGCATATGCGCCTGATGAAAGGCCTGCGTGGTGCCTTTGCGGCTTGGTGGGCCTTGATTGGGCTGGTGATTACCACTTTTGCCTTTCTGGGCGTGAATATGTTTTTATCCGGCTTGCATTCTTATGGCGAGCTATAAGCAGCCGACTGGCGGGCGGCCAGTGCTTGCTTAAACACATCCCGAACCGGCTGGTTTTTCAGCCGGTGGTCACTCCAAACACGGCGCCACAGGCGCGCACCCGAGCGGCCGTTCCATAAACCCAGCATATGCGTGGCGGCATGCGCCCATGGTAAGGCATGGGTTTGCTGCTGTTGTTCGATATAGTCGACCATTTGCGCCTCAATCGACAACCGCCATTCATCGGTGACTTCGATGCCGGCATGATGGCCTTGTAAATGGGCATCCCAATTGGCCATGAGTGTGGGGTGGTGATAGGCCGCACGCCCAACCATCACGCCATCCACATACGGGCTATGCTGCAGTATTTGCTCATAGGTTTCAATCCCCCCATTGATCACGATGGTGAGATGCGGAAATGCTTGCTTGAGGCGATACACCACTTCATAGCGCAAAGGCGGTATTTCACGATTTTCTTTGGGGCTCAGGCCTTGCAGCCATGCGTTGCGGGCATGCACTATAAATACCGAGCAGCCGGCTTGGGCTACGGTATCCACAAATTCGTGGACAAATTCGTAGTGGTCAATTTGATCAATACCAATGCGGTGTTTCACGGTCACGGGTATGGCCTCACCCACGGCATCGCGCATGGCTTTAACACCATCGGCCACCAAGGCAGCCTCGCGCATGAGGCACGCACCAAATGCGCCTTTTTGCACACGCTCACTGGGGCAGCCGCAATTCAAATTGATTTCGTCATAACCCCACTGCACAGCCAATCGAGCGGCATGTGCCATTTCCTGCGGGTCACAGCCGCCAATTTGCAAGGCGGTGGGGTGCTCTAATTCTGCATCGTGATACAGGTGCTTAGCCACATCACCATGCACCAAAGCGCCGGTGGTGACCATTTCGGTATACAAGCGCGTATGCCGTGTAATCAGGCGATGAAAATGCCGACAGTGGCGATCCGTCCAGGCCATCATGGGGGCGACGGATAGGCGCCAGTTGGCGTGGAGTGGATGGAGCTGATTCAATGAGCGCAATTTAGGCACCATAGGGTTTCACACCCCCACGGCGTCCCATGCCATAACCCACACGATAAACATCCGGCAAATTAATGCGCTTATCCTTAAGTTGCTCAAAAAGTTTCAAATCCAGTAAATCTTGCAGCACTCCGACTTCGCCTTGATCAATATGAGGTGGAGGTAGGCGACTTGTGCGAAGCTGCTCTATCAACTGCGTTTTTTTCCAGATATTACAAATTTCATCAAATGAACAAGGCACATTGATTCCCGCAAGCGGCCTGCATAGCTCTCCGACCCAGGAATAATCTTCTTGCAATTCTTGAACTCGAATGCCTGATGCTGTTTGAACCCCTTTTTTTATACTCTCAAAGTGCAGTAAATACTCCTGCTTATCTCTTGGATTATCCTCTGCTGCACAGAGCATGGCCGCTAGAAAGCTCCTTGGGCTCACTTTTCCATCCGCATCGCCTAGGTGACTGTATAACCATGAGTAGGGAAATCCACGTCGCTTATCTTTTCCCATCCACGGGCCGGTAATTGCATGAAACAGTAACTTCTGCGTAGTTTCATCATTCCTGATTAAGTCGGGTACCTGCCAAACAACTCGCGCTATTTCCGCCCATTGGATACCAGAAACAACCTCACTTGCAGCGATCCTGAACCGTTCACCATAACTAGGATCATTAGCCAGATATTGCCACAATAGGCCATACAGCTCACATCGAGACCAATCCAAAGTCACTTTTCGAGTGATAATTTTTGAGGCATCAGGAAAGTCGGCAACAGATGGGTGGCCTAATTGATCCGGTCGTGCAAATATTTTGAGACGAATACGCTTGGATGAAAGCGTTTCCAGCGCTAGCTGCAATAAACCTTTGACCAATTGGTTCATAGATGGCCAGTCATCCGCCGTACGATCCAGTGCATCGAAAAGCACAATATGGTGTTGCTGATTTTCCTCTAAGCGTTTGTCTGCATCATATAAACTTTGAGCCACCTCCTCAGGGCGGTCCCGAACCCACTGAATACGGCTCTCCCAATTGGTTAGCGCCTGAAACTCTTGTGGTGCCCGATCCGATGCAACGTGATGAAATACAACAGCCTTCCAAATGAAACGTGGCTGATACCCATTTTGTAGAAGTTGAATTAAAGTATCTTTGACTGGGAATTCATTTCCCATTTGAGCTGCACCAAAGCCTATAGTCACCAGCGTATTGGTGCCCAATCCAACCTGGGTGCCGATGAGTTTAAGCAAATCAGGCTTTTGCAATGCAAGAAACCAAAAGCTTTTGCCCGAACCACGCATGCCTTGAATCAATGTGTTATCAGGATGCAGGGCCTTGGAGTGCGAAACAGGCAGATACATCTGCTGTGCATTGGGTGCAGTCCCATGCTCTGCTGTTTCCTGCGGTAGGGCTTTTTTCAGTCCTTCTCGAAGCTCAAGGGGAAATTTATAGATCATCATCCTTCACTCACCCTGCTCGGACATTACCAACCATTGATCCGCGTGTTCGAAAAAAGTGCCCAGGGCATCAGCGGCTGTTTTAGCATCAATACCGCCTTCAACAGGGTTAAATTCCTGCAAGACCCGATGCCAGAAAATCGGCACGGGCCAGTGGGGTGCATTGTCATCGTTGACATCATATGAAAATGCGTCCATATCATTGGGTGCTACCTCATCATACAGATAATCACGGAATAAATTCCAAGCACGCTCCCTACTGCCTAGCAAGTAATCATTTCTGCCAGTTTCTGGAACCATACCCGCTATTATGTGAAGTCGCTCGCGAAATATTTTCTTATTTGGATGTTTCTGCCAATGCTCAAACAATAGCGAATATCCCTTCCAAGTCTGAGGGGTGTCGACCGCAAAAAGCAATATCTCGGCACCCATTCTCGTCGCCAACACTGCGGCAATATCGTGTAAACCTGCACGGCTATCAAAAATAACCACATCGGGTTTTTCTTTTTGCTCAAAGTATTCAACCATCTTTTCCAAGCGTTCATCCCATGATTTTAATCCGGCACCGCTGGTTTCAGCATAACAGCGCGCAAGCTTGGGCATATAAGCACCCGTTTCAGCCCCATAAGCAGATACCACCTTAATCTCGCCGCTAAGCCCTTGGGCCAAAGGGCTGATGCCCAACATTTCACTTTGAATGAATTCGGCCTGACCAACACCCTCTTCAACAAACCAATCTACGATGCCATAGTCCGGCAGATGCGTGTTTGGCAGCAAAGAACTACTTACCCCCGGGGATTCAAGATCAAGATCAAAAATCAATACTTTTTTACCTTTTTGCGCCAAATGCCAAGCCCAATTCACCAGCGCTGTTGAACGCCCCACACCGCCTTTGATACCGTAAAACGTCACGCGCGGGTTGTTTGTCGTGCGCTGTACAGAGCCGCGCATCCAGTCTTGGCCGATGATCTGACGATCGAGCAGAAAAATACCGCACCCTTCATGGCTCTGAATCGATTGCCGCTCGCCCTTGATGGCGTCAAACTCACCAATGTCACCCTCAAGCAAGACAGCACGGCCTTGACCCAACCCATATTTACCCAGTCTTTCTGCCAGGCTGGTTTCGAAAGCCGAGAACTGTTCACTATTAGCCGGCCTGGATTTTAAAACCACACGAATGCGACCACGCATATCGCGCACCAAGGTTATTTCCTGAGATTCCTGAGCTAAGAATTTTCCATATTCAAACACCA
>JAUMCS010000059.1:0-9221 GCA_032122355.1 Burkholderiaceae bacterium | reverse complement strand
CCTTTTTTGCACAACCCAAGGCATCGTTGAATAGAACTGGCAATATTTTGTTCATGATAGCAGCCCATCTAATTCAGCTTCTAAAAGAAGTTTGATGGTTGAGCTAGCGGCTTCTTTATGCTGCCTCACAATTTCTGGGGTGATCTTCGAACCATCCTCATAGCGCTGGGCAATGCTCCATTTATTATCTTTAAATGAATTGCTCTTATTCTCCAAAGCCTCAGCATAATGCGTTAACGTTCTGTTGTTCGAAAAACTCAAAAATACCTCCCAAATTTTATCGATGTGCCTGCGCATATCTTGTTCCTCGGGTTTGCCATTTTCAAGAAGAAGCAATTCTCCCGCTGCTTGCATAATAGCCTTCAAAGCGCATTCAGCGGACAAGCCATACAATTGATCGGCATTCGGCAAACGCTGATTACCCAACAAATATTCTGCATCGTCCCAATGTCGTTGCGCTGCATCACGAAAATTTGGCATTATCCCCCCTTAATAGGCGATAGTGTAAATGCGGGTTGATTCATATCAAAACCCTCATGGGCTAGAAAGTGACTTTTTCCAATTTTCCACGGCCAATGGCAAGGCATTGAGCTCGGCGCGGGCCTCTCGCCAACTGGGGTAATGTGCTTCAAGTATGCCGACAAAACGATCATTGTGGGTGGACTCAAGCAAATGAGCCATTTCATGCACAATAACGTATTCAAGCAAATCCTTCGGTTTTTTCACCATTTCCGTATTGATACGGATACTTCCCGCCGCAGGGTTGCAACTGCCCCAACGCGTTTTCATGCGCTGCAAGTAGTAGGCCGAGACACGCACCTTGAATTTTTGCTCCCATTTTTGAATCAGAGGCGGCACCGCATCATGCAGCAGGGTTTTGTGCCACTCGTGCATCACTTCAGCGCGCTTTTCTGCACTGCAATCTGGCCGAACGCTCAATGTCATGCGCTTGTTACCAAGTACAACCGATGGCTTGCAATTTTGATAATGAACGGTCATCAAATAGCGCCGCCCCCAAACATGGTGGCTCTCGCGCTCAATGAACTGGCGTGATGTTTCCCTCGCTTGGCCAGCGAGCTTTTTTTGCTGCTGACGTATCCAGCTCAATTTGGATATAGCATAGGCGCGCGCCACTTCTAAGCGTGTGTTGCTGGGCGCGACCAGGGTGACATATCCATCCGGCGGATGCACGCTCAGGTGAACATTTTTCACATCCTTGCGCGTTACCGTGATGGAAACCTCACCCAATTGAATCAGCTCGCTCATCAGTACCCCGGTTGGTTTTTGATGATTTCAAAAATAGCCTCTGTCATCGCTCGGTTGCGGGACAGAATAGGAAACAATGCGTTGAGCACCAACCTTTCCTTCGCCTCATCGCCTTTCCAATTGGCCGGGGCTTTTTCTCGAATAATTCGATCAATATGAAGCGCCAAATGCAAACGATCATCAGTGAACGCTTGTTGATTTGAATTAACCTCAAGGGCTTGATCATTCAGCGCAAGAATGTTTTCCAGATTACGATAAATCACCGCAGCCTCATGCTTTCCTTGCAACACGGCGGGCAACTGCAAATCGGATCCACCTTGGGCCATCTTTTTCACCAAATTTTCAGCCTTTAAAAGAAATTCCTCGTAGGCAGCGGTGTCGTCGCGCTTTTGCTGAATCAGATCATCCAAGAGTTTGGATATTTCATCGTAAAACTTGGGGTCGGTTAGCTGATCTCGAATGATGGTTTTGCGTACGTTGTGGATAATGCCTTCAGCAATTGCATTCCTCGACAGCTTGCCCTTCTGGTTGAGCTTCTTGGCTATGGCGTCGTGAATGCCGGTTTCGATGATCAGCTCGGTCAGTGAGAGCGAGCTAAGATTTCCCAAATCTTCAGCTGGGTCGGCTTGGATGTAGGTGTTGATGAGGTGGCGCATATCGGCCTCGTAAGGCTTGATATCCAGCTCTTCACCTGAATGCTTCTTGATCGCCGTGCGGATGTCGCTGTAGAACTCGATCTCCTTTTCGAGTGCGGCAATATCAGCCGCTGAATATCCTGCGTCTTCAAGGTTCTGGGCAATTGCCGCATAGGCTCGCAGGAATGCGGCTGCCGACTTGTAGAACGAAATGCGCAGCGGCTCGGTGTTCAGCAACGCTTCTGAATCGTTGGCATCACCGCAGAAGTAGCGGAGGTACTGTTCCATCTCGCGAGGCATGGCCACGGGCTCGCACAGGTAGTGCAGTGCCTCGCGCGCCGAATCCAGCTGCACCTTGCCCTCTTGCAGCCAGTCTTTCACGGCTACGTTGCCGTCATCGCCACTGGCATCGATATCGAGTTCATCCGAGGTGTAAACCGCAATGGAGTCCTGCACCTTTTCGAACAATTCTTTGTAGTCGATGATGTGGCCGTATTCTTTGTCATCGCCATCCAGCCGATTGGTGCGGCAAATGGCCTGGAACAGGTTGTGATCGCGCAGCGGGTTGTCGAGATAAATGTAGGTGCAAGAAGGTGCATCGAAACCGGTCAGCAGTTTGCTCACCACAATCAGCAGCTTCAAGTTGGCTGGCTCGTCGATGAAGCGCCGCTTCATTTCGGTTTCGTACTTTTCAGTGCTGGCAAAGTCTTTGAGTACGTACTGGGTATAGGTATCGAATTTGTAGCGCTCGTCGCTGTCCTTGGGTTCGCGCGAGATCGCATTGTGATTGGGCTCGTAGGAGGTAATGATGCCGCAGTACTGGCCGAATGGGGTATGGTGGAGTAAGCGAAAGTAATGGCAGGCATCGTAGATGGATGCGGCCACCAAGATGGCGGTACCTCGGTCATTGTTCAGGCGTGGCTGCACACCAAAGTCATGGATGATGTCGGCGATGATGCGTTGCTTGCGCTCGCCGGCGCTCATGAGCTCTTCTATGGTGGCCCAGCGTTTACGCAGCACCGAGCGCTGGTAGTGATTCAGCCCTTTGGTTTTTTGATCGAACCAAGCATCAATCGACGGTTTCGATGTCAGGCGTTGCGGCACATCGCGTGCTTGGTATTTGAGGTCGAGCACCACTTTATCGGCCACGGCTTCATCAAATTTATAGGTGTGGATGTAGGTACCAAACACCTCGCGCGTGGTTTGCTTATCTTTTCGCAACAAAGGTGTACCGGTGAAGCCAATAAAAATGGCGTTTTCCAGCCAACGCTTCATCTGCTTGTTCATATCGCCGCCTTGTGTGCGATGGCATTCATCCACAAAAACATAAATACGGACTGAAACCTTCGGTGGCTCGCCTTTCAGGTCGGTGGTATCAAACTTGTGGATCAGCGCACACATCAGACGCGGCGTGGCTTCGCCTAGCTTTTGGATGAGTGCTGCGCGAGAGGTGATGCGTGGTAATGGGGCATCTTCACTGATCACACCCGCATTTTTCATCACACCCACGATTTGCTTATCCAGCTCATCGCGATCGGTGATGACCAAGACGCGGGCGTGCGGGTCAAATTCCAGCAGCCACTTGGCCATCAGCACCATCAAAATACTCTTGCCGCTGCCTTGGGTGTGCCAGATCACGCCGCCTTCTTGCTGCTTGAGGCGTTCCTGCGCCGCTTTTACGCCGTGGTATTGGTGAACACGGGGCACCTTCTTTTGGCCCCCATCAAAGATAATGAAATGGCGGATCAAATCCAGCAGGCGCACTTTGTTAAACATTTGCGCCAGCGGTTTATCCAGCAGCGCACCTTCGGCCAGTGGCTCAGCCGTGTTGGTGTTTTTGTCGTTGCGATCTTTCCACTCTACAAAAAACTTCTCGGGTGTGCCGGTGGTGCCATAGCGCAGCCCTTGCGAGTCGTTGCCCGCCAGTACCAACTGCACCGTGCTGAAAAAGCCTTTGTTGAAAATCTCTTCTTGGTTGGTGATGAGCTGGCGTACACCATCGGCCACTTCCACCGAACTGCGTT
Organism: Burkholderiaceae bacterium; assembly: GCA_032122355.1. GTDB lineage: Bacteria > Pseudomonadota > Gammaproteobacteria > Burkholderiales > Burkholderiaceae_C > RFTU01. The sequence continues at coordinate 5,296 of JAUMCS010000059.1, read as the reverse complement.
TGAGCTCAATCACGGCAATAGCAATACCGTTGATATACACCACCAGATCAGGCCGCCGTTCATAGCCGCCACGCAAGGTGACTTCTTCGGCTAGGCCAAAGTGATTGTTGTCGGGTGTTTCCCAATCAATGAGGTGTACCGTTTCATGCGGCTTGCCGGCTGCAATTTGAACCGACACACCATAGCGCAATAACTGGTAGGTGCGCAAATTGGCTTGATAGATTGTGATGCCGGTGGATTCAGCGGCGGCCAAGAGCTTGAGCAACGCAGCAGAAATGTGGGCATCCGAATAGCCACGACTTTTGAGGTTGCGGTGTAGGTAACTGGCTTCGATGGAGCGGTTGTTGTCTCGTTTACTCCATTCACCTAGGTGATCGTACCCAAGGCAGTCGGGGCGGCTTGCAGCGGTAAACAGTGCCGCTACACGGTTTTGTGTTTTGCGTTCAGAGCGGGTTGCTTGCGTCATCGGATGAACCTGTTTTATGCCTCAGCATGCCGCCGTGTTGATTCTGGCAGGGATGACAACGCACAGGTGGTCATCGGTTGACTCAAATTGAGCATCCGCGCCAGCATAGTCGCGTGTCAAAGGTACGATTTTGCGCCGAACGCCCATACCGCGCGCATCCACGTAGCCATAGTCGCGCATGATTTCGACAATAATTGAATTGCGTGGTGATCGTTGCCCGCCGAGCATTTTTTCAATCGTCATCGAATTGTGTAAGGCTCCAGGACTGGTAACGGCTAAACGGTCGGCGTAATTCACCACCTCAACCTCCATCGAGCGCGTCCAGTCACGGTGTACAAAGGCATTGAGCAGCGCTTCACGAACGGCATCAAATGGGTATCGATAGCTGGGCTCTCGCCGCAGCCCTGCATTGACTTTACTGGCTTCCTCGGAAATAAAAGGGCGCATTCGGTCCATCAAGCGTTCAATCAATCCATCTTCTACGATGTCTCGGGCAGCACCGGCCCTACCTTCAAAAAGGGCGACCAGCGGGCCATCCAATACCGTGTCATCTTGGGCTTGGTAATCTTTCATGATGCCAGCAAATGACATCCACCGAACCCCTGCCTGGCGCAAGCAACGGCGTGGGCTTCGGCCAAACAGTATCAACCCGGCTATGGTGCAGACAGCCAAGCCATCAGGGCGTTCAACCATAAAGCCCAAACTGGTCAACCGATTCTTCCACTCCTCGGGTGACTGCGGTGCCTCAGGGTCTCCTGCGATATTGACCAAATAATCATGCAGGCGCGCTAAGTCGAGGTCATTGAGCGTGCTACCCGATACAGGCAAAACTTCCGCATGCAACATTCCGCCGCTCTCAAACAGCCGCGCTTGCTGCTCGCGGGTGGCCAGTCGCGATGTGCTGCCAACTCGAATGAAAATTTCTTCGCGGTTGTTGTGGCGTACCACATAGGGTTTGGCGATGCCTTGAGTCAGTGAAATCACTGCCACACGCTTGCCATCATCGAACAGCACTTCTTCATAAAAAGGCAAAGCCATTGGGTGTACGTATCGCCCCAATACCGTGTCCATCACCCATGCCTCAAGGTCGCTGCGCTGAATGCCACTGATAGTGCCGTCATCTTCTACACCCAAGAGCAATTTTCCACCTTGAAAATTGAGCAATGCGACCATTTCTTTTGCCAATTGTTCGGGGCGTAAATCATCGCGTTTAAATTCCACACCCGAGTTTTCGCCGTTGGCGATCATTTCGAGCACTTCAGTTTTTAGCATACCGAGCCCCTTTAAAACTCATATTTTTCTTTTCGCTGAATAAATGCTTCTCGCCCGCCTTCGAGGATATTCGCAACCTGATCACGAATAGCTGGCACGTCAATTGAACCCTGGGCATCGGCATTCAATGAGGCCTGATGATCATCTGTTGTGAATACACCTATCCATTCAGCATCCCCAAATACCGGAATGTTGGCATTGTGTGTAGCGAACAAAAATTGACGATGGGTTTTTTCAGCTCGTAATTCATGCACGATGCGATCGGCAATAAAAGCATTATCCAGATTGTCTTCCGGCTGATCCATGATGAGCGGATCAACATTCTCTAGCAACAGCATGTGCAAAATCGCGGTGCATTGCTGGCCAGTTGAAAGTTTATTTAATGGGCGTAAATTTTGTTTCTCTGGGGTGTGCGATACATTCAGAGAAATTTCTATGCGAGGATCCAGTTCCAGCGCTTCGAGTTCCATCAGCCGAGATGCCGGCAGCCGAGTTAATGCATCGGCAACCAAGGGCGTTAATCCCCAATCGGCTTGAAGCTTGGCCGAGCCATCCCGAATGGCCTTTGCAAGCATGGCGGGGTGTATGGTTTCTGGTTCGTCAATCCATGACAACCGCTTTTCGCCTATGCCCTCCAGTTGACTTTCAAGCAAAAAGGTTCTCAGCGGGGTACGATTTGCATCAGCTTTCACGTCAACTTTCAATTTCCCTTTCAGGCGATGATTGAATTTGTTGGCGGCAAGCTGCAAGCCCTGAATGCGCTGATGGCGAAGCTCAGACAACTCCGCCAGCAAATGGCGGCGTTCTTGTTGTAGGGATTCGAGGAGCTTGTTATGATTGGCCACCCGAGTTTCCAGCGGTTTGATGCGTTCGATGTCCTGCAGCAAGCGTTGATAAGCCACCCCGGCCTCTTGGCCGATTCCTTCTGCTGTTGCCGATAGGCTGCGCAAAGCTTTTTCAAGCTCAACCTCACCCTGTGCGATGGAATGCTTCCACTGCTCAATCTGTGCCTGAATTTGCAGCGCACCGCTTGCCAGTTCACTTGTTAAAGCACCGAGCTGGCGATCAAAACTTTCGCGCAGTTTTTCTAGATGGGTTAGCACGGGTCGGAGCAATGCGGCATTGGGCAAGTCGGCCAAGGCTTTTTCACTCATGAAAGTCAGGTCGGGCAAATTGTCCATAAGGCTGTTTAAACCGCCTTGCAATTGCTGAATTTCCTCGTCGGCGCGTTCAACGATCTGTTTCTCACGTGCGAACAATGGGGTCTTGGCCAGTTTTTCCTGTATTCCTAACGCCTGAAAGCCTTGTAATTGCTCTAGCAGTTTGGGCAAGCGCGCTATTTGAGCTTTCAGATCATCCACTTCATCCCAGGTTTTAACCAATTTCTGCTGATTTTCTTGCAAACGCTTCTTGAGCATGGCTTGGCGTTTGATGTGGTCACCATCGCTAGGCAAAAAACGGTCTAGCAATTGAATCTGGCTTTGTTCGTCCTGTGCCAGTTCGTAAATCTCGTTTTGACCATAAATATCAATCCCTGGCAACAAATCGAGCGGGTGGAGTATGGAGTCATGTTCGCTTCCGTCGGGCATGATTTCGCGCACTATGGGTATTTCGTCATAGCGTCGAGAGATGCGGTAGCGTTTGCCATGCTGCGCAGACGAAACAACCTCTACTTCGATTCGGCCCGAGGCTTTGCCCAAATTTTCTTTGATGATATCAATATGCAGTTTGTGCGCCTGTTTGCCTTTGGGGGGGCTGTCTAGCACATAGCGCAGACATTCGAGCAAAGTGGATTTACCCGTACCACGCCCACCAATGACCGTGTTCAAATGTCGCGAAAATTCAATTTTTACGCCATCAAGATACCCCCCGGCGATGCGCATAGCGACAATTTCACCTGGGGTCGCTTCTGGTTTTTGCGAGTTCAAACGGATGCGAGATTCCGGATCAAGAAAAGCAACCTTAAAAGCTGCAAAGGTTGGTTTCGTCATTTTGATCCAGCAAGTGGCACTGGCTTCGTCTAGGTCGGCAGGTTCGGCCACATCCTTGGCGTTGATAACGGCAATCGGACGTTCACGCTTGTAGTCGGGGTTTACATTTTCAATAATTGCTTTATATTCGGGGGGCAAATCATCTATTGGGCCGGGAATTTGTACCACCCTAACCCAATCGCTGCTTTGCCATGTGTGAACCGACTTTTGAAACAAAATGCCGCTATTCAGCGTGGCATGGGCCGCATACCAAAACCCGCCTAATTCCTTGATTTTCTGGGCTAATTCAATGCAGCCTAACTTTGAGGGGTTCGCTTTTCCATCGGCGGTAATTTGCAAAGCCCCCAAATAACGATTTAAACAATCCTTGGTTGTGTTTTCTGGAAACAAACAGACCATATGAATTTTCTCGGTCGAGCTAATTTCGAAACCCGGAAATACAACAATGCCGTGTGGGGCTAACACATTGCGCAGCGTATCTATATTGCCCACGCTGGCATGATCGGCGATGCCTACAACCTTAATATCGAGTTCTTGGCATTTGGCCAATAACGCTTGGTTGTATTCGGCCTCGCTCATGCCATGATCGCGGCCACGCCAAGCGCGGTTATAGCCAACAGGATTGACTTGCAAGGCGCAACGCCAGAAACGGGCATAAGGGTAGGTTTGCATCGTGTCTTTATTATGTTGTGTTTTCATACCAACCTTGTTCTGCCCGTCAGCAATTCCTGCATCATGGCTTGCTGGAGGGGGTGGTTCACATCGGTAAACAAAGCTGCAACTCGGTTTTGCGTTTTGCGCTCCGAGCGGGCTTGTTCAATCATTTGGGTTCTCCCTGTGGATGGGCAAACGCGCCCTTGCACGTTCGATGGATTCATGGAGCTTTGCTTCTAAAGTTTCACGCGGTGGTATCACCGTTAAGTATTCGGCAACGTGAATGCCGCTTTTGTCCAGCTCTAAAAGTTCAACTTGTTCTTGTTTTTTTCCTGTGCATAAAATAATGCCCAAAGGGGGGTTTTCCTCCGCTTCTTGCTCATGTTTAGCCAGCCAACGCAAATACAATTCCATCTGCCCCTTGTATTCAGCTTTGAATTCGCCCATTTTCAGCTCCAATGCCACAAGCCTTTTGAGCTTGCGGTTGTAGAGTAGCAAGTCAATATAAAAATCGTCATGGTCGATTTGCAACCGCTTTTGCCGGGCCACAAAGGTAAATCCTGCGCCGAGTTCCAGCAAAAATTGCTCGATTTCACGCAAAATCGCATCTTCTAAGTCTTTTTCGAGATAGCGATCATTCAAGTTCAAAAAATCCAGCACATAGGGGTCTTTGAGCAATAAGTCGGGGCTGACTGTTTGCTCTTGTCGTAAAAGCTGTAATTCGTGAGCAATGGTTTCTTCGGGCTTGCGTGAAATGGCGGTACGTTCGAACAGCATACTTTGCATCCGCTCTTGTAACTGACGCACGCTCCAGTTTTCTAGCTGGCACAGCTCAGTGTAAAAATCCCGTTGTATGGGGTTGTCTAGCGCAGCTAGCAAACGCAAGTGCGACCAACTCAATTTGGCACACAGT
>JAUMCS010000058.1:0-7874 GCA_032122355.1 Burkholderiaceae bacterium | reverse complement strand
CACCATGGAGCCGTAGTAATCCACCTGGACTTGATCGAGGATGCCAGGGTGAGCACGGCCCGTTCGGATTTTTTGAATTTCAACTTTGAAGGCCTCAATGGATTTGGCCATCTTGGATTCGGCATTCTTCTTGATATCGGCAATCGTCATGATGAATTTGTCGTCAAGTTAAAGGGGTTTTTATACGTGCACTAAAGTGCCTTCGTCTTCGCCCAGAACCACGCGTTTGAGGGCGCCAGACTTGAAGATGCTAAACACTTTGATGGGTAATTTTTGATCGCGGCATAAGGCAAAGGCGGCCGCATCCATGACTTGTAAATTACGGCCAATGGCATCATCAAAACTGATGTGCGAGTAACGTGTGGCGGTAGGGTCTTTTTGGGGGTCAGCGCTGTAAACGCCATCCACCTTGGTGGCTTTGAGCACCACTTGTGCGCCAATTTCAGCGCCACGCAGCGCCGCAGCCGTATCGGTGGTAAAAAATGGGTTGCCGGTACCGGCCGCAAAAATCACCACCTTGCCTTCTTCTAGGTATTGCAGGGCTTTGGGGCGTACATAGGGCTCGACCACTTGTTCTATGCCGATGGCACTCATGACCCGAGCAACCAGGCCTTCTTGTCGCATGGTGTCAGAAAGGGCCAGGCTGTTCATGACGGTGGCTAGCATGCCCATGTAGTCGGCAGTCGCGCGGTCCATGCCAACCGCCCCGCCTGCCACACCTCGGAATATGTTGCCACCACCAATGACCACGGCTACTTCACAGCCCATCGCAGTGATTTCACCAATCTCACGCACCATGCGCACAATCGTGGCACGGTTGATGCCGTAAGCATCATCACCCATAAGGGCTTCACCAGAGAGCTTGAGTAAAATGCGCTGATATTGAGCCATGAGCAACCTTGTAATGAAACCAGAAAAATTCTAAACGATTTTTATTAAGCGGCTTTGCTAGCGGCCGCCACTTGGGCTGCAACTTCAGCAGCAAAATCGTCTTGCTTTTTCTCAATGCCTTCACCCACCACATAAAGCGTGAATGATTTCACTTGGGTAGAGGCACCTTTGAGGTATGCGCTGACGGTTTGTTTGCCATCGGCAGCCTTGACAAAAACTTGGTCGAGCAGGGCGACTTCTTTGATGAATTTTTGTACAGAGCCTTCGACCATTTTGGCCACGATGTCAGCGGGCTTGCCTGACTCAGCGGCTTTTTCGGTGGCAATTTTGCGCTCTTTTTCGATTAAGTCAGCGGGTACATCTTGAGCTGAAAGGGCAGCGGGTTTCATGGCGGCAATGTGCATGGCGACATCTTTTGCAGCCGTGGTTTCGCCATCAAATTCAACCATCACACCAATGCGGGTGCCATGTAAGTAGCTGGCCAGGTTGCCACCACCCGCATAGCGTTGGAAGCGGCGGATAGTCATGTTTTCGCCGATTTTGCCGATCAAGCCTTTGCGTACGTCTTCAACCGTGGGACCAAAGGATTCTTGGGCCAAAGGCAGGTTGGATAATGCGGCCACATCGGCTGGGTTGTGGCTGGCTACCAGTTCAGCACAAGCCTTGGCAAAAGCCAAGAAGGCATCATTTTTGGAAACGAAGTCGGTTTCACAGTTGATTTCAATCATGGCACCGGTAGCGCCGTTCACGGCTGCGGCAATCACGCCTTCGGCGGTGATACGAGCAGCAGCCTTGCCCGCTTTATTGCCGAGCTTGACGCGCAAAATTTCTTCGGCACGAACCATATCGCCATCAGCTTCCGTGAGGGCTTTTTTGCATTCCATCATGGGGGCGTCGGTTTTGGCGCGCAGTTCGGCAACCATAGAGGCGGTAATCGCGGGCATTTAGTTTCTCCGTATTTAAAAATGGGGCCATCAGGCCCCATTGGTTTTTTGTGGTGTTGTTTGACGCTTGGCATGGAGCCAAGCAATTCAACAAATGGGGTATATCAATAGCGCAATAGCGTTTGAGTGGTTGATTGAAGTTAGGCCGATTGCTCGGTTTCGACTTCTACAAACTCATCGCCTTGGTCGGCAGCAACAGCTTCGACCAGCTCTTGTACTGCGTTGGCTTTGCCTTCCAGGATGGCATCGGCCACGGCGCGAGCGTAGAGCTCAACGGCTTTGGCGGAGTCATCGTTGCCAGGAATGACATGGGTAATGCCTTCAGGTGAGTGGTTGGTATCCACCACACCAATGACGGGGATGCCCAGCTTGTTGGCTTCTTGAATGGCGATTTTGTGATAGCCCACGTCAATCACAAAAATGGCATCGGGCAGTGCAGTCATATCGGAAATGCCGCCGATGTCCTTTTCAAGCTTGGCGATGTCACGTTGGAACAGCAAGGCTTCTTTTTTGATGGAAGGCTGTGTGCCCGCTTCGACTTGGGCTTGCATATCTTTGAGCTTTTTGAGCGAACCCTTAACGGTTTTGAAGTTGGTTAACATGCCGCCCAACCAACGTTGATCAACATAAGGCATGCCTGCACGAAGTGCCTCGGCGGCAATGACTTCACGGGCTTGGCGCTTGGTGCCCACCAATAAAATGGTGCCGCGACGTGCCGCAATTTGACGAATAAACTTCAGGCCATCATTGAATAAAGGCAGCGTTTTTTCTAAGTTGATGATGTGAATTTTGTTGCGATGGCCGTAGATGAAAGGGGCCATCTTGGGGTTCCAGAAGCGGGTTTGGTGGCCAAAATGGACGCCGGCTTCCAGCATTTCGCGCATAGATACAGTCATGATTTCTCCTAGAAGGTTGGTTCTAAAATCGGCCTAGAATTTCACTTGCCTTCAGCTGATTCAAGTCCGTTTAGGGATTGAGGGCCGATGCAGGCGAAACACCTTAGGTTGAGCCGATTTGCGATTGGCTTCTGAGTGAGTGCACCTGTCATGGGTTAGATGGACTGGTGACATTACTCAGAAGTAGCCCTACATTCTAGCATTTGGTGATCTACTTTTTGCTGCAAAATTTGGTTTTTTGAGGGTTTTAATGAGCAAACCTACGCTAATACATGGTGCGTTGTCGCCCGCTTGGCTGGTCAGTCATGGTGAAATTCAAGGCGTGCGCTTTGGGGCTCAGCGGCAGGGGCAGGATGCGCAGTGCGTGCAGGCCTGTGCACAGGCATTAGTGCGTTTGATTCTGGCCATCAACCCCAGTGCAGGCCCCATTATATTGATGGTGGATGCGGTCAATCCCACGCCTGAGGCCTTGGCTGTGGCGGAAATTCTCCAGGCAAGTGGCCGATCCGTGCGGGTGTGGAAGGTGTCGCACGCCGAAGCTCAGCCAACTGAGCATGAGCCCCCGCTGGCGCCCATCAGCTTGGTCGTGGATGCGCTGTGCAGTTGGAAGGGCCGCCCTTTGCATGAAGACACCGTGCAGCGGGCGCTGCATTGGGTGCATGCGGTACAACAACGCTACGGTGCTTGTCGGGTACTGGCACTTCAGGTGCCTGCGGGGTTGGATGCCGATACGGGGGCTATTAGCCGCGTGGGCTGCTTGCGGGCTGATGATACGCTTTGCTGGCTAGCCCCAAGTCCGGGGCTTTGGACGCATCAGGGGCGAGATTATGTGGGGCGGGTTTGGGTGCACCATCCTCCTGATTGGCTCTGCAGTGAGTGGAAGCCGGCAGCTGAATTGCCCGGGCGGGGGTGTTTGGCTTTGCTGGGGCGTACCCATGGTGCGGGGCATGAATTACCCCATGCGGTGCACAAGGGTACGTTTGGTGATGTGTGGTTGCTGGGTGGGGCGCAGGGTATGAATGGTGCGGCTATTTTGGCTGCGCACAGTGCGCTCAGTGCGGGTGCTGGGCGAGTGTATTTGGCTTTGCTGGGGCCGCAGGGGGGCGTGGCTGTTACGCCTGAATTGATGTTGCGCACACCCGCCGATTGGTTGGAAAAGGCGCATGATGCAGCCGTGGTCACGGTGATGGGGTGCGGGGGTGGCAGGGTGGTGCAAGATTACATGGTGCAGGCACTGCAATGCTCATCCCCTTTGGTATTGGATGCCGATGCTTTGAACGGTTTGGCACAAAGCCGTGAATGGCAAAAGTTGCTGGCGGTGCGCCGCTCAAAAGGCCAATTCACGGTATTGACTCCGCATCCGCTGGAAGCCGCACGCTTATTGGGGGTAACTGTAGATGAGGTGCAAAATCAGCGTCTGGCTTATGCTCAGCAGTTGGCCGATGAGTGCCAATGTACGGTGGCCTTGAAGGGTTCGGGTACGGTGGTGGCCAGCCCTGGCCAGTTACCGAGTATCAACCCCACAGGTAATGCCAGATTAGCGACAGCGGGTACCGGCGATGTGTTGGCCGGCTGGGTTGGGGGAGCTTGGGCACAGAGGGGGGCTGGTGTGGATGTGCATAGATTGGTGCGGGCGTGTGTGTATTTACATGGCACAGCAGTCGAGGCTGATGCCGAACAGCATTTGCCTAATCCGGTCCTGGCCAGTGATTTGCATGGGCGCATGGCGCAGGTGTTAGCGGACTTTTCTAGACAATCCCAAGGGCAATCCAAAACTCGTAGCTGCACTTAAAACCCTCAAGCTATTTGATGCGACTCTCAAAAGCGGGCCTGAAATCATTCAGCTCATGGGGCTGCAGCCCAACATCTGTGGACGCAGCTACATCTTTCCAGCGCTTGACCGCCGCAGCCACTTCTTCAAGGATGGTTTGGGCTTGTACCGAAGACAACTCAAAACGGGCAGCTTGATCCAGTAGTTGTTGGATAGAGGTGATGGGGCCGCTGTCTTCACTCAGCCAGGTTTTAGATTCAGGGTCCTTGTTGGGAAAAGGGTTTAGATCAAATGCAGGGGCCAGCCGCCATTGGTTGTTGCCGCTGTACAGAAAGCCCATGTTCTGCAGGTGATCATCCACGTTCGTGATCAGGTGGTTGAACACCAACCGTCGCCACAACTGTCTGGCATCAGCAACGAAGTTCGCACATTTTGAGCGCATCACATCAATGATTTCTGCGTAGGAATGCTCATCGTCTCGGTTAGCTTGCAACAGCGTTGCACCTGAGATGTAGGGGATGCGGTTTTGTTCAGGCGTGCGGTCAAAACGCCGAATCATGGCAACCGGCTGACCCTGAACCATGACGATACGCGCTTGCGCACCATCAATGCCTGCCAGCTGTGCTAACCGCAATGCGAGCACTTCAGCACGAGTAACAGCACGCTCATCGTTCACGCTGGGAAATTTACCCAGAGACAACACGCCATCTGCATCCAAGATGGTGCATTTGGGCCGCATCCCCCCAAGGGATGTACCTTTGCCCTGAAGGTAGGCCAAGTCTTCGGCCGTTTCATTACTGACTTCCACCGCACGAGAGGCAAGAAGGATTTTTTCCAATTCAAAGAAAGCTGGGGTTGAACGCGCGCCACCGGCCACCCTGCGCAGGTAGTGGCCACCCTCATTTTGCAACCGCAGTGCGCCCACTCGGCTGAAATCATCTACGCAAGCGAGATAGTCCGCTTCGGTTAGCGGGCCTAGTGTCGGATCTTTAGCACGAGCCTTTGCATGTGCGCGTGCGATGACCCGCCGCCCCCACGCATCCGGTTCGGTATCGGCCAAGGCCAAGAAGAAGCAAGAGTCATTCTTGGTGGGTGGCTTGCGAAGTTGGTAGCCGCTTTGGCGGTTGAGGTCAGGTGAGACATCAAAGAACTGCGCATCTGCCAGCCATTCGTCGCGATAGGCGAACTGAGAAAACTCCCTTTGACCGTCTTTGACGAAGATGAGTCGCCCCAGCGGCTTTTCAGACTGGCCCAGAAACACAGCCATCTGGGTGCGTGTGGGGGCTGGTCTGGTAGCAGGTTTTATGGCCATCAGAACGCTCCGGATTCTGGTGATTTGCGAGACTTGCGCACGCGCTGGGGCAACTTTTCATTCATTAACGTCAGACCTATGGTGTCCTGAGGCGTGTCAAGCAACTGATTGAGTTTGTCCAGCTCACCAAACACCTGCAAGGCCCTGGCGAGGTGAACCATGGCAGTGCCAGGATGGCCAGACTCCATTCGCCGCACAGTGTGGGCAGATGCGCCAATTCGTTCCGCAAGATCTTCCTGTGTGAGGTGTCTGCGCCGACGCGCCAGCGAAATGGCCTGACCAAGTCGGGTCAGGCTGCGCTCAACTGGCAATGGTGTTGGGGATAAGAATTTCATTTAAAACGCATTTTATGTAAGTTTAAAGTTTTTTGCAACGCTTATATGAGTGTTTATTTTAAATTCCTAGAGTAGTTAACCTTGTTGCATTGAACCGCCACTAAACACTCAGCAACTCAAGCGCCTTGCGCACATCGCCATGCAGTGCCGTTAAGGTGGTGTCAAAAGAAAACTGAGGCATTTCAGCCCGCACGAGTTTGGCGACAGCCTGAGCCTGCTCTAGGTCACGTGGCTTTTTAAGTGGCTCTCGCCCAGGTAACCGAGATAACCAAGCCTTGTGTAAAGCAAACGCTCGCGGGTCTGGCACTCTCATGGGTACCGGCCAGCCGTCTTCATCAACCGCAACAGCCTCTAGTTTGGGCGTGTTTAACAACCATTGCAAACCAGGCACTTCCACCGCCACCAGATCCGCTTGGCCAAACGTGATGTGGGTTGATTGACTCATCTCACGCGGTGCCATCACCAAATCCACCATGAACTGCCCCGCATTCGCAGCACGGTAGCTGTTTTCACGAATAGGTTCAAACGTTTTATCCACCTTTTTTAGCAAACCTAACAGCCCCTCGCCGTCGAGTTTTTCTGATACGACCGTCAATTTTTGACGGGCATCGTATAGCAAATCGACATCACCCGAAGCCAGTAATTCCATTAAAAAATACGCGCCTCCAACAACCTCGTAAGCATACAAAGCCTGAGTGCCTATCACTGTAAAACTATCATGGAGCCCCGCACGATCAAGCTCCCGCAATATACGGGCCACCACACGCGGCATACGATTGAGCCTTAAGGCTTTGTTGAGTCGGGCCTGCTCGTGAATTTTTTCAGTGATTTGTTGCAGCCTGTCTAATGCAGTACTTCGGCCTGCTGTGAAGGCGGCCAATAGTGCCTCGGTTTGGGATGATCTGGGGCCCAGCGATTTACCGTTTCCGCGCCGGTCCCGATCTTTGAATAAATATTCGGTACTGCGCACCTTTTTCCAGCGCATACCGTAGGCATAGGCCGATGCATGACTCAAAGCAACCCGATAGTTTTCAAATAGCTGTTCGGTGTTAACTTGGTGCAGTCGTTGTTGATTAGAGAGTAACTTCATAAAGTTTCCGGCAAAATTGCTGATTTCTGGATTTTGCCGGAAACATTTGGCAAGTACAAGCCCCCTGTAACCTGCCAGTACCGCTGGGTATTGATGGAATTTGTCGCGGTATTTTTTTGCGTGTATTAAGAACGCGCCTGTATCAAACACATTTAACCCTTGTAGTGGCCGACAACGGTATTGGAATCTTCGAAAAGATTTCTGCAGCCTTGAATCTGGCTGATAAGCGACAAGCTCTTTTCGAGCTCTCAAAAGGGAAGTTCACGACAGATCCAAGTAGGCACAGCGGAGAAGGTGTATTTTTCACTTCAAGGATGTTTGACTTTTTTGAAATCGAAGCAAACGGACTTCAATATAGTCATGACGACAAGCATGATTTCTTGCTAGAGGAACCCAGCCCGTTTGTTACAGGAACGGCCGTTTTTATGCGGATCGCTCTGACTAGTGACCGGACACCTCATGACGTCTTTCAACAGTTTATGAATGCGCCGGAAGATTTTGACTTCTCTGAGTATTCTGATTCAACGTGACCGCTGATTCTGGGATCGTGACCGCTGATTCTGGTGAACGTGACCGGAAGGGATTCTGGGATCGTGACCGGTGATTCTGGGATCGTGACCGGTGATTCTGATGAA
>JAUMCS010000057.1:7125-24772 GCA_032122355.1 Burkholderiaceae bacterium | reverse complement strand
ATGTCGGGGACCACCACTATCCACTTAGAATGAATACTTTTAATCGCTTCGCTCATTTTAAAAAAGGACATTTCTAATTTGCGCAAATAGCGGACATTTCTAAATTGGTTTGACACTGTCGAGTTAAAATCTCTAGTCTGTTACTCCGATATCACTCATACCCAACAACATGACCTCAAATTTAAACGTAGCAACACCCCACCCCATCATCGGTGTAGTCATGGGCTCAAGCAGTGACTGGGATACCCTCAAGGCCGCCGCTGATATCTTGACTGAATTTGGCATCCCCTTTGAAGCCCGCGTGGTTTCAGCCCATCGTATGCCCGATGATATGTTTGTTTATGCCGAACAAGCCCACGTCAGAGGCTTGAAAGCCATTATCGCCGGCGCAGGCGGAGCAGCTCATTTACCTGGCATGTTAGCCGCTAAAACCACAGTTCCGGTTCTAGGTGTTCCCGTAGCCAGCCGGCATTTACAAGGGATGGATTCCTTGCATTCTATCGTGCAAATGCCTAAGGGCATTCCAGTGGCCACGTTTGCCATTGGCACGGCCGGTGCAGCCAATGCTGCTTTATTTGCAGTTGCCATGCTGGCAACAAACTCATCCTCCCTACAAATGCAACTTGAACGCTTTCGCACTCAACAAACCGAAGCCGCTCGCGCTATGACTCAGGATTTGAAATGAACTTTTCTGTGCCCCCACCGTATCCCACTGCTACCAGCGACACAACTGCCCACCATCAAGCGCGAGCACTGGGTGTCATGGGCGGGGGGCAACTTGGGCGTATGTTTGCACAAGCTGCACAACGTCTGGGCTACGAAGTCGTAGCACTTGATCCAGATGCTGATTGCCCTGCCGCACTGGTGAATCACCAACATATCGCCAAGCCCTATGACGACCATCAAGGCCTACAACAACTCGCCCGCTTAAGTGGAGCTGTGACCACCGAGTTTGAGAATGTTCCGGCTACAGCATTACATTTTTTAAGCGGACTCACACGTATTACGCCAAACGCACGTGCAGTGGCCATATGTCAAGATCGCGCTCAGGAAAAAGCCCTTTTTGACAGCAATCAGGTACCCTGCGCCAAATATAAATATATCGAAGAGGCACAGCAAATTCCAACCATCAGCGCCAACTTGCTACCAGGCATTTTAAAAACTGCACGTATGGGCTACGATGGTAAAGGTCAAGTGATTGTTCGGTCGTTAGATGAACTCCATCAGGCCTGGTTAGACCTTGGTAGCGTGCCATGTATACTCGAAGCTCTACTGCCCCTTAAACATGAAATCAGCGTGATTGTGGCACGCAGTGCCGACGGGGAAATAGTGAATCTTCCCGTACAACAAAATCTACATATCAATGGAATTTTGGCAGTAACACAAGTGCCTGCACCCGATATCAGCTACAGCCTACAAAAACGAGCCATCGACCATGCCCGCCATTTGGCTCAGGGCTTGGATTATGTCGGTGTACTCTGTGTTGAATTTTTCATTTTACAAGACGGCTCACTTCTGGCCAACGAAATGGCTCCACGCCCACATAACTCTGGGCATTACAGCATCGATGCCTGCGATGTATCACAATTTGAACTTCAAGTTCGCACCCTTGCCAACTGCCCGTTAGTACAACCGCGCTTACATTCACCGGCCATCATGTTGAATTTACTGGGGGATTTATGGCTTGATGACAATCAAGCTATCCGCACACCCCCTTGGCACGCCATATTAAAAATCCCCGGAGCACACCTGCATTTATACGGTAAAACTCAAGCTCGGGCCGGCCGAAAAATGGGGCACATCACCTTCACAGGGCCCACACCCGAGGCTGTCAAAACCCATGCGCTCCAAGCCTCAGAATTACTGGGCTTACCCGCTTTTTAAAGTACCTACACGCTCATGCCCATAATCGACGGCTCGCAAGATAGCAATATACAAACTGCCGCTTTAGCATTAGCCCAAGGCGGGCTTGTAGCCATACCCACTGAAACCGTTTATGGCTTGGCCGCACGCACGGATAATGATGATGCCGTAGCCGCTATTTTTCAGGCTAAAGGCCGGCCCGCAGATCACCCACTGATTGTCCATGTACTCGACACCTCAGCAGCCAAAGGATTTGCCAAATCCCTTCCACCAGTAGCCTTGCGCTTGATGCAAGCCTTCTGGCCTGGCCCACTGACGGTTATCGTGCCGCGCCAGCCCGATCAAGCTGAATTAAGTGCTGCCCGGCAAGACAGTGTCGGCTTGCGCTGCCCAGCGCATCCAGTAGCAAGGGCCCTACTGCATGCTTTACAAAAACATCAAGTCATGGGGTTATCGGCACCAAGCGCGAATCGCTTTGGCCACCTCAGCCCCACCAGTGCTCAAGCGGTACAAGATGAATTAGGCAGAGATTTACTCATACTCGATGGGGGTGACTGCACAGTGGGCATTGAATCTGCGATAGTCGACTGCACACGCGGCTACCCAGTGCTGTTGCGACCCGGGTGCCTCACACGTGAAGCATTAAGCACCGCTGCAGGCATGGCATTGCATGAACCTGATCAACATACCCCACGTGCATCAGGCACTTTGACCTCACACTATGCCCCCATCGCTACCGTAAAAGCATTTGAAACCCACACACTGCTGCAACATGCCTTGATTGCAAAATATTCCATAACTACTTCTACCCAACAAGCACCCACTTTATTAGCTGTTTATGCATGCCAAGCATCATCTATAGCCGCTGTTTTACCTGAAATACCGCCTTGGCTGTACTTATGCGAAATGCCGTCATCAGCTGATCGAGCTGCTCATGACTTATTTCATGATTTACGCGCACTTGACCATAGCGGTAGCAAGGAAATTTGGATACTCATGCCACCCGATCAGCCCGCTTGGGAAGGGGTACGTGATCGCCTACGTCGTGCAGCAGCTCAGCGTTAAGGCGGACGAAATAAGAGCTAAAAAGAAGCCGCCGCTTTAGCCTGGAGCTCACGCCATAAAGTTTTGCCTCCACTGGCCTTATCAATCTCACTCAATACTCGCTCGTGAGCTTTGAGATCTTCAGGTGCAAGTACCACCTGTGGAATGATAGTGGTGCTGAAATCTACCCTCCCCCCTTGTGTACGGGCATGGAACTCAGCAGTCTCCGTACTAATGACCAGTGAATCTTGGCCTCGGGTCATGCGCAGGTAAACTTCTGCCAACAAACCCGCATCCAGTAATGCGCCGTGTAAAGTTCGGTTAGAGTTATCAACCTCTAAGCGGCGACACAAAGCGTCAAGAGAGTTTTGCTTACCCGGGTAACGATCGCGGGCCATGCGCACACTGTCGGTAATCACACTCACATGATCGGCCAAAGCCATATTTTGATATTGCTCTACACGCTTGAGTTCATGTTGTATAAAGCCGACATCAAAGGGGGCATTGTGAATGATCAATTCAGCCCCAGCAAGGTAAGCCATCAGCTCATGCACGACATCAGCAAATAAAGGTTGAGTTGCTAAGAATTCATCTGTCAAACCATGCACCCGAGCAGCCTCAGGATCGCAAGGGCGCTGGGGATTGAGGTAGTAATGATAGTTTTTGCCGGTCAAACGGCGGTTGACCATTTCAACACAACCGATTTCAACAATTCGGTGCCCATCTTCAGGCCTGAGGCCAGTTGTTTCAGTGTCTAAAAAAATTTGTCGCATGAACCTCTCATCCATCCATGAATCAGACGGCTTGAGTAGCCATGAAATAACGGCCCCGCCACCATAAAACCAAACCAGCTGCAAACATGGGCACACAAAGCCATTGCCCCATACTCATACCGCCCGATAACAAGCCCAAGAAGGCATCGGGCTCACGAAAGTATTCAGCAATAAACCGAAAAATAGCGTAGCCCATTAAAAATGCACCTGAAACTTGCCCTAGACCACGGGGCTTACGGCCATACCACCACAGCAACACGAATAGCAACAGCCCTTCAAGAGCAAACTGATACAGTTGAGAAGGATGGCGTGGCAGCCATATACCCGATTGAGGAAATACCATAACCCAGGGCAAATGTGGATCGGCCAGACGACCCCATAGCTCACCATTAATAAAATTAGCCATGCGCCCGCAAGCCAAACCCACGGGCACACAAGGCGCGATCAAGTCAGTCACTTGTAGGTATGCGCGTTTTTGCCGATGTGCATACCAGGCCATCGCCAATAGCACACCCAGCAGGCCTCCGTGAAACGCCATACCACCCTGCCATAGCATAAAAACTTCAAGTGGGTTTTGCCAGTAGTAAGCGGGTTTGTAAAAGAGCACATAACCCAAGCGCCCACCCAAGATAACCCCCAAAGAACCCCTGTAAATCAAATCTTCTATATCGGTTTTTTGCCAACTCTGTAGTATAAAAGGCTGCATTTGGGTACGCCGAAGAGCCAGCCACCAGAACAAGGCAAATGCCAACATATAGCTCAGGCCGTACCAATGAATATGTATAGGGCCAAGTGCCAAAGCAACAGGGTCAAATTGTGGGTGTATTAACATAAGTACATATCCTATCAGCGCAATTCCGTAGAATACACTTTTATTTATTCACCATCACCATCATCATGACCAACACATACAACCGTCGCAGCAAGAACATCACCGAGGGCGTAGCCCGTGCGCCTAACCGCTCAATGTACTACGGTATGGGCTACCAAGAAAGTGACTTTGGCAAACCCATGATAGGTGTAGCCAATGGCCACTCGACTATCACCCCTTGTAACTCAGGCTTACAACGCTTGGCCGATGCTGCCGTTGATGGGCTTAAGCAAGCAGGTGCTAACCCCCAATTATTTGGCACACCCACCATTTCCGATGGTATGGCCATGGGTACCGAAGGCATGAAGTATTCCTTAATCAGCCGTGAGGTGATTGCTGACTGTATTGAAACCTGCGTGGGCGGACAGTGGATGGACGGCGTGCTGGTGATTGGCGGCTGTGACAAAAATATGCCCGGGGGCATGATGGGAATGTTGCGTTCGAATGTCTCCTCTTTGTATGTTTATGGCGGCACCATTCTTCCCGGAAAATACAAAGGCCAAGACCTGAATATCGTCAGTGTTTTTGAAGCGGTAGGCCAGTTCTCAGCAGGCAAAATAAGTTCAGAAGATTTCTGTGAAATTGAACGCCGCGCTATTCCTGGCAGTGGTTCTTGTGGAGGCATGTACACGGCAAATACCATGAGCTCCTCCTTTGAAGCACTAGGTATGAGCCTGCCTTACTCATCAACCATGGCTAATGTGGAAAACGAAGTGGTAGAAAATGTCAAACAAGCTGCAGCCGTATTAGTTGATGCGGTTAAAAAAGACATCAAACCACGCGACATCGTTACCAAAGAAGCCATTGAAAATGCCGTAGCCGTTATCATGGCAACGGGGGGCTCTACCAATGCGGTATTGCATTATTTAGCGATTGCCCATGCGGCCGGAGTCGAGTGGAGTATTGATGACTTTGAACGCATCCGCCGCCGCACCCCTGTGCTGTGCGACCTCAAACCCAGCGGCCAGTATTTGGCCATTGATTTGCACCGTGCAGGCGGCATACCTGCTGTCATGAAAGAACTACTGGCTCATGGCCTGATTCATGGGGATTGCTTAACCATTACGGGCAAAACCGTAGCGGAAAATTTAGCCTCGGTACCCGCACTCAACCCCGAGCAAAAGGTCATCCGGCCTGTCACGCAACCCATTTACGCCCAAGGCCATTTGGCCATATTGAAAGGCAATCTCAGCCCTGAGGGATGCGTAGCCAAAATCACTGGCTTGAAAAACCCCGTTATTACAGGCCCTGCTCGGGTGTTCAATGACGAGCAATCGGCCCTGGCTGCGATTATGGCCGGACAAATCAAGGCTGGGGATGTCATGGTACTGCGCTATCTCGGCCCCAAAGGCGGCCCCGGTATGCCTGAGATGTTAGCTCCGACGGGTGCGCTGATTGGACAAGGTCTGGGTGAGAGCGTAGGCCTGATTACCGATGGCCGTTTTTCTGGTGGAACCTGGGGTATGGTAGTAGGCCACGTAGCCCCTGAGGCCTATGATGGTGGCAATATCGCTTTGGTGCAAGAAAGTGACACGATCACCATCGACGCCCATCAACTACTGCTGCAATTACACGTCAGTGACGAAGAACTGGCCCAGCGTAAAGCCGCATGGCGCGCACCGCAACCCCGCTATACCCGTGGTGTGTTGGCTAAATTTGCCAAAAATGCCTCTAGCGCCAGTACCGGCGCTGTGCTGGATGCCTTCAATTAAGGCTCTGGTTTAAGCCTCAGGCAAGCCCCAAGCCTTGCGCAAAGCCCCTGCACACAGGCTTTGCGCTTGGCGTGCCTCGGGCAGTGCCTTACCCATTTTTATAAAATCATGCACCACTCCTGGGGTAATATCGATATCAACGGATACACCGGCCATGCGCAATTGGTCAGCATAGGCAATACCCTCATCCACCAGTGGATCACATTCCGCCAATAAAAAATAAGCGGGGGCAACTCCCTCTAAGTTATCAGCATATGAAGGTGCAAAACGCCAATCGGTGCGAGCTTCATCATCAATGTAGTGGCGAAAAAACCATTCTAGAGTAGCAGAGTCGAGCATAAAACCGCTAGCGTAGGTTTGGCGCGAAGCCGTTTGCGCAAAAGCTGCAGTACCCGGCGTAATGAGCAATTGCATGGCAATGGGAACCCCCTGATCACGCGCTTGAATGGCACTGACTGCGGCCAAAGTGCCACCCGCACTATCGCCCCCAATGGCCATCCGTTGCGCATCCAAGCCTAGGGTATGCCCCCGTTGATGCACCCATTTCCAAGCCGATTGAGCATCATTGACTGCGCAGGGAAAGCGATATTCAGGGGCCAATCGGTAATCCACGGCCACAACTGCTCCACCTGATTGCAACGCCAGCTGGCGGCACAGGCTGTCATGGGTTTCAAGCCCACCCATCACAAACCCGCCGCCATGAAAGTACACCAAAACCGGTTTTAATGCGCCTGTGGATGTATGCGCCGCATACAAACGCGCCGGTATGGCGTAACCATCTGGGGCTGGAATCAAAAAATCATGCACCTGCGCCAAGGATGCGCGAGGCAGATCCAAAATTTCAGCCGCTGAGGTATAAAAATCACGTGCTGCTTGAGGTGTCATTTCATAAAAGGGCGCACGCTTCACCCGCTGAATCCGTTGGAGCAGGATTTGCATGCCCGCTGTCAGCCTTTGCTCGGGTTGTCTAATAACCATTCGACAAACCACCTCACTCAAAGTCTAAAAGCTTACTGCCACGCCAACATAAGCGACGCCAACGTAAGCGCAGCCAAACACTGCGTATGACTGCACCCACCAGCCAAACCACTAGGCCGGCAAACACAATATCACTGACAAAGTGCCCCCCTTGCACAATTCGACCAAAGCCGAATAACAGGCCTGCAGCCATACCCACACGCCACCAACGCCGCCGTACCGCAGGAGTAGCCATCAAGCCCCATCCTAACAACGCAAATCCCGTGCCTGCATGACCTGATACAAAAGAACAATTGCTGCGGCAGTAATGGCTGATTTCATGTATTTTTTGGAAAGGATACACCCCACCCAATTCTTGTACTGCAATAGGCCTAGGCCTCCCCCAGAACTCTTTCAAGCCCCAATTGATGCTCAAGCCCAAGCCCAAAAATACAAGTAACCACAAGGCCAACATACGGGTTTTGTAACGCGGCAAGCCAAAGCGCTTTGAAATCGCCGGCGCATAACGCAATAAAAGCATACCCACCACACCCAGCACGAATATGGTTTGTCCAATCAAAGGTACTGTCCACCATACCGCTCGAATCAGTGGCCATTGGCCGAGGGGAAATGCCACCGCCTCGGCACTAAAGGTGGGATACTGGGCCCATCGGCTGATGATCAAATCTAGCTGAGGAAAAGTACTAAACAGCATTAATGCGATTGCCCAACATACGCCCAACAAGTACCATTCCCGTTTGCGTGATTTCACTTTGTGTGCTTTCATGCCCACACCCAACAATGAGATTCAAAAGCACAGGTCACGGCTGTACCCCACGCCAATGCACCAACATAAAAGCAGGCCCGTCATACACCACGTCCCATAAGCCTTCGGGCATAGGTAGTGGCCTAGGCTGCCACGATTGTTCTGCCAATGAAGGCAACTGATAGCGGCGCACCAAAGCCAATTCACCCACCTTAGGCGCGCGCACCGGACAGGGCTGCTGTAAATACAGGCCAATGCTGGGCTGATGCAACCCCCACTGAACACAAGCCCGCATAGTGCCCTGCGGTTGCTTGTTCCAAAACGCCAGCCCGGCCTGGGCTGCATTGCGCACAGGGCCTTGTAATGCTTCACCCCAAGTAGGTATCAAGCGCAACACGATAAATAAGCACACACACAAAGCAGCCAAAGGTAGGTACACATAGGCGGCCCCTGCGTTGTCATGCTCCCGCTTACGCCACCGAGCCAGGACAAAAATACCCAGCACGCCGACACTGATGAGAACGGCCGAAACTTGTAAGGCCATCACCGGCAAGCCAGCCAGTAACGCCGCATACAAGCTGCGCAGATGAGGGGCAGCCAAGTTAGCCCCATGTTCAACCACCCATGCACTGAGGCCTGCACACAATAAGGGCAACACAAACAACACCAAAGCCGTTAAGCGGCGCACCCATATAGCCTTGCCAAGCTGCTGATGAACAGCCCGTGCCATCAATAACACCAAGGGGCTCATACCATACAATACATAGTGCGGTAACTTAGTACCTGAAAGACTAAAAAACACCAACACAAAGGCGGCCCAACCCAGCAAATAACGACTCAAACCATCTTGCCATAACGTGCGTGCATGCCGTAAAACGGGTGCTAAAAAAAACGACCACGGTAACAGCAACACCGGCACCATGAGCACATAGTAAAACAAGCTACCACTGTGCCCCTCGAAGGTGCTACCGTAGCGCTGTAAATTGTGTTGAACAAAAAATCCATTGATAAAAGCCCAGCCATGGCGATCCCAAGCATAAACATACCAAGGTACCGACACCCCAAGCAAAATCAACCAAGCCCACGCATCACTCAGGCATAGCCGGCATTGCCTGAGTACCGAGGTCAACGAGGCCCACAGCGCAAAGCCCATATTGGCTACTGGCTTAGCCCAACACACTTGCATCAAAGCGGTTGTCAGCCACCATACTGCTACCGCTGCTCCAGGCACTAGCCAAGCCACGGGCCCCTTAGTGAGCATACCCAAACCCAACCACAAGGCGGCTCGGCGCAAAGGCATACGCCATGACTCAGACGCACCATTGCGGCTAGGGCTTTGCAGGCACTCCACAACGCGCCATAAATCCAGCGCAGCCAACACCAGCCATAAATTTAACAAAGCATCCGCGGTGGCTGAACGACCAATCGCCATCACCCCCACACAAGTCAGCAGCATCGTGCCCGCCAACATTCCCACTGCCTGCCCCCAATAACGCCGAGCGAATAAGGCCAGAGCCAAGGCCCACGCCCAAGCGGCCAAGGCCGATGGCAAACGCAAGGCCCATTCATGCAGCCCAAAAGTGGCCACACTGGCAGCCTGTAACCAATAAATGAAAATGGGCTTATCAAAGCGATCCGCCCCATTCAAGGTGGTGTGCCCCCAATCATGGCTGCTTAGCATTTCACGAGTAGCTTCTGAAAAGGCACCTTCATCCACATCAAATAAAGGCGCTTGATGCAAACCCATACAAGCCAGCAGCAACATAGCCACAGCCCATAACACCATGCGCCACTGCGAGCGCCAGAAAACTCCTATCATGCCGTGGTAACCTGAGCTGAAGTGTGACTACCGTCAGAGTGCGCTCGGCTCTGGGCTTGTGCCCACCAAGCCTCAGTATTTGAGACGGTTTCTAAAGTGTCGGTACTGCGCACCACATACGGCGAAGCGTAACGCGCTCCGTAATAAATACGGATCAACAATTCAGCAAGTACCCCAAAGGTTAAAAACTGTACCCCGCCGAGCAAACCAAAAAAGCCCAGTGACAGCAAAGGCCGTCCCCCGATAGCCTGACCTAAATAAAATTTTAAAAAAGCCAAATACGCCAATATACCTAAGCTCAGCATAATCACACCCAGGCCAATAACTCCGAAGAAATGCCCCGGGCGGCTAGAAAAGCGTTGAAAAAATGTGACAGCCAATAAATCCACCAATACACGCAAGGTGCGCGAAATGCCGTACTTGGAAACTCCGTGTGTGCGCGGGTGATGGGTGACAGGCTCTTGTGCCATGCGGGTTGCAGCCGTAACCGTAGAAAGCCAGGCCGGGATGAAACGATGCATTTCTCCGTACAAACGAATTTCACGCAGCACATCAGCCCGAAATGCCTTCAAGCTGCAACCTAAATCATTGAACGGTAGGTGCGTGACACGCCGAATTAAACGATTGGCAATACGCGAGGGAATTTTACGCAGCAGCAAACCATCTTGCCGCTCTTGACGCCAGCCCGCCACAATATCTAAATCATCATTGAGCAATCGTGCTACCAGACGTGGAATATCCCGAGGGTCATTCTGCAAATCACCATCCATGGTAACAATCACATCACCCCTAGCTGTATCAATACCTGCTTGCATGGCAGCCGTTTGACGAAAGTTGCGAGCCAATTGCACCACCCGAATATGTGGCCCCACATGGCGACCATGACGGCGTAAGGCCAAACCCGTGCCATCTTGACTGCCATCATCGACCACCACCAATTCCCAGGGGTAGGGATAATCCGCTAGGGCTGATTGAACCGCATCAATTAACAATGGGGCATTCACCACCTCGTTATACATCGGGACCACAACCGATAAACGATGCGCAGGCATAGCGGGCGTTGCATGAGCCGTATCAAAGGAAGTTTCTATTGGTTGCGGTTCAGGATTTTGTATGGGTATGTTCATAATTGTCATTGTATTGCCCATTGATGGGGTTCGCGTTTCTTCGGCCCAGCTAATCTACCCGACTACACAAGCTATCGCGCTTTGAAGCCACATGATGCCAAAGATGCACCAACACCGCGGCAACCGATGCCACCAGCAACCAAAACACATGAGCGACTAAAGCCGCCGCCACCAAATCCCCCAATTGCAACCCTGGTAACTGGTCGGCTCGATAAAGCCATGCATCGGCATGAATACCTAGCCATACACCGGCTTCGTAGGGCCCCAACCCCCCGGGGCCATTCAGCGGCAGGAGTGCAGCCCACTCTCCCCCCAATGCCCCGTGAAGGGCATCGAGCGCGCCCAAAGGTGCCAGTGCTTGTAAAAGAAGCGCTACCACCATCAGCTTGAGTAGCCAATTTGCAGCGCATAAAACCCAAGCCCAACGCCCGCCACGACTGGCCAATAAAGCCGCCCATACGCCCCTGAGCAATGAGGGCGCGAGTTCTACCGCTGCACCATGATCACCCTGCTGAAGCCAACGAGCTTGCACACGCTCCCAAACCACCGGCAAAGCGCAAAACAACCCACACCCCACCAATAGGGGCAGCAACATCAACGCCGCAGGCTGCCACGGCCAAACACTAGGCACCCACAGCGGCGCCATGGCGGTTGCTGTTAACCACAGCAGCACCACACCATCTTGCATGCGCAACCACAGCAGGCTTGATAAAGCCTGACTGTGCGAAACTTGCCAGCGCCGCACCAGCCACCACCAATAAACGCCCTCACCACTGCGCAAAGGCAGCCATGCCACGGCGGCGTTGTGCCATAAAAACAAATGCAAACAAGCTGGCCATGTGGCCCCTTGGATGTGGCGCCATTCGCGCTGCATACGAGCAGCCCGTAGGCCAAAACTGGCACAAGCACCCAGCCCCGTGATCAGCCACACCCAAACAGGCACCTGAGCCATACTGGCCGCTACTTGAGGCCATTGAATTTGCGTGATCAAGGCCACTAGCAGCGCCAGCGAAATCAGTAAACCCCATACAGCTTTTAATCGCATCGCTGCACCAAGCGGTATAACCAAGCCGCACCAGCCACTATTCCCAGTAAACCTAAGCCCCACTGCACTAACCATGCCATGGGGTAGCCGGTGGAATCTAGCAACATTGCCACACCGCAGCCCACCAACACAACAGCCCATAGCCACCGTACGAAGCGGCGGCTTAACCCAGCATAGGTTTGGAACCGATGATTCGCATACAAAGCCAACCAAGCCACGCATAGGCCCACGCCCATGCCTGCCAGCACATCACTGGGCCAGTGCGCAGCAGTGGTTATACGTGAAACCGCAATTAGCGCAGCCACCAGCCATATCAGCAAGCGTGGCCCAACTTGCCCCCGCCAGGCCCACAATAGCAAGCCAGCCATCGTGAAAGCGGTAATCGCATGGCCCGAGGGCATAGAGCGATTCATCAATGCTTGACCAATAATTTCAATATCATTGAGCACGGCTGCAGGCCGGGCAGTCGCAAACCATGACTTTAGCCCATAAGTTGCCACCCCACCCAACAGCAGTGCCCATAACAATGCGCCCATGAGGTAATTACTGCACTGCTGCATCCATGGCGCTCCTTGAAAGCGCAATGCAACGTGGGTAGCAGACATCAAAATCAAAGCCGACAAGCCCAAGCCCACCACGCTTAGGCTGGCCCAAAGCACGGGTAGCCACTGCCCGCCACTGTTGATCCAACGAAACACTGGCTCATCCCACTCCCATGCTTGTAGGCCCCAAGCCAGTAGCCAGCACAAAGTAGCCACCAGCAGCGTAGCGCGCCCACTCATTCCAGGCTTAAAGTCAGGCATCATGGCTTAACGGCGGCGCAACACGAGCACGTACTCGTTGCCTTCAGTGCTTTGTTCTAACAGTTCGTTGCCCGTTTGCTTGGCAAAGGCTTGAAAATCCTTAACAGAACTGGGGTCGGTTGACCACACTTTGAGTATTTGACCGCTGGACATTTCAGCCAAGGCTTTTTTGGTTTTCAAAATAGGTAAGGGGCAATTTAAGCCGCGGGTATCTAATTCACGATCAACATGCATGGTAAGTAATGGTGGGTTTCAATAGCCCCCTATTATCAGTCTGGAAACACTCCTGTTGATAAATATCGATCACCTCTGTCGCAGGCAATAAACACAATCGTTGCATTTTCAACTGCCATTGCCAATTGCAAAGCAATGCAACATGCACCAGCCGCAGACACCCCGGTAAACAAACCTTCTTCTCTCGCCAAATAGCGCACCATATGTTCTGCCTCATGTTGGGTTACATAGCGCAACTCATCAATATGTGTGGGGTCATAGATGCGTGGCAAGTATTCCGGTGGCCATTGACGAATACCCGGAATGCGCGAGCCTTCGTGGGGTTGTACCCCAATGATACGCACATCGGCGCTGCATTGCTTCAAATAGCAGCTAACGCCGGTGATGGTACCTGTAGTGCCCATTGCACTCACAAAATGGGTAATGCGGCCTTGGGTATCGTGCCAAATTTCAGGCCCTGTGGTTTCAAAATGAATTTGCGGATTGTCGGGGTTCGCGAATTGATCCAGCACCAAGCCTTGGCCTTGGGCTTGCATATCATGGGCCAAATCTCGTGCAGCCTCCATTCCACCGGCTTTAGGGGTGAGTATCAATTCCGCACCAAAGGCCTTCATGGTTTGTGCCCGTTCGATGGAAAGGTCTTCGGGCATGATGAGCACCATTTTGTACCCTTTAATGGCAGCAGCCATGGCCAGGGCGATACCCGTATTGCCTGAAGTGGCCTCAATCAAAGTATCACCGGGTTGAATGTGGCCGCGTTCTTCGGCGCGGCGTATCATGTTCATAGCGGGCCGGTCTTTCACCGAACCTGCGGGATTATTGCCTTCTAGCTTAGCCAGAATGACATTGCCTCGAGCCTTTACTTCATCGCCGCCTATACGTTGCAGACGCACCAAGGGCGTAGCGCCAATCACTTGTTCAAGGGTGGGGTAGGTGTTCATAGTAGATGGGTGTTACATAAATGTGTTTGAAACACACTCATTGTCGCGCTTTGATACCTTCTTTTGCTAAATTTTGGCTTGTTTTCGTGTCGTGGATTGAATTTTTATGCCGATCTATGGCGATGGCAGGTTGAAGTGTGCCATAATCAAATTCTCAAGCCCGCGTGACGAAATCGGTAGACGTAGCGGATTCAAAATCCGCCGCCGCAAGGTGTGCCAGTTCGAGTCTGGCCGCGGGCACCACTAGTTGCTTAACGCAGTAAAGTTATACACCACTGCAATTATTAAATTGCAAGGGCAATTACCGCAAAGGTATTTCCCATGACCCTTGTTGGGTACTTATACTCTTTCCTTTTCCAAACCCTGTGGTAGGAGTCAGCATCTGCGGTAGAACTTCTTTGTAGTGCTTATTCTTGACTAGAAGTAAAGGTTGTTGAGTACGGCTGCAATCTGCGCTATAACTAACATTTACTGTTGGTAGGGAATTCAAAAGTGTTGCTGTGCAGGCTGGCACCATACTGCTTCGCACAACCCAAGCATTACTTCCTCCGTTCCAGGTAGGTGATACCCAGCTTCCAAAATAAACTGCTTGTTCTCCGCTAGGAATTGCCGGAATTCTCAACGTCGGGTGCCACATTACACGGTTTGGCCGTATAACTCTAAGCTCACCGTTATGGATTACTTGACTAGGATCTGGAAAAGTATTGTAATTCGACCAAGGCAAGGTAGTCACGTTGCCTTGCACGACCCTCTGCCATGAATTCTGGCGATCATCTCTATTGCGCCACCCGTAAACATCCCTGACTGTGTGAACTTCCCCCCCCTTAACAGCTGCTATCCATACATTTTGGCCAGGATCTTCATCGCTAGGCAATAACGCAACACCAATATCATTGGTGTCAAACTTCTCATACCAAACATTATATGCAAAATCCGTATCATTGTTATACTGCCACGCAGCCCAGGCCCAAGACTGCACCCTCCTAAATCGACGGTCATCCCCCCCACCGCTAGTATCAACAAGATACACAACATCCAAATTAGAGCTTACATGAGGCCAACGAAAGCTTATATCAATCGGCCACTGTTCATTTCTTCTAGCATAATAATTGAGATCAGGTGGGTTTCTATATTTTACTGCACATGGACTCCAACTACCCCAAGCACATGCTGCAATCTCATCTATATTAAAACACAAAACCGCAGGTATAAATAACGCTCGTATTATCCAATAAGAAATTTTTTGTTGTGCTTTGCTTTTCATAATCAACGGCCTCAATATAATGATTCAACTGAATTATATGTTCATATTTATGCTTATATTTTGGATGGAAAAAGCTTTACTTCAATGGTTAATCTAGGATTTTGCCGATATCTACTTTTGGAAAATTTGATACCGTGCTTAAAAATTGAAAATAAATTTATTATTAAGGTACAGTTGGCAACGTCGAAAAGGAAGGAAACGGGGGTGTTTTATTTGCTTTAGGAAACACACAATTAGAGCCCGAGGGGAAAGAAAGGGTAGCAGATTTAGGCAAAGCATTGCCGTCAGTATTGATTGTATAAATTGCACTTGAACAAGTGGAGGAAGAGTTATATGAATCCAAATTCAAAGTATAAACACCTGGACTACCTGAACTAAAACCACTGTATTTATACCCTTTATAAAAACCAGAGACAGGCGGCGAGAGGTCTTTGATTTCAAATGCATTGGAGCCACTTGTGGTTTGCTTTACTTGCAGAACAGTAAATTTATTGGGACTTTCTAAAAAAGCAACTGTATATACTTGAGAGGAAAAACTTAACGCCATAGGAGATCCACTTACCGCTTGATAAATATCTGGGTTGAAATTGTTAAGTCGTTCATTCCAGCTGCGCGAAGTGTCCTTACACCTATCCTTTTTATTCCAAACCCATACCCAACATGCCCCACTATCACAATAAATATCCCCAGCACACCCAAATTGTACACTTTCCCCTGTTCTGATACCACCGTCCCTTTCAAATTGATATTCGAACGAAGTTTGATTAACACAACTTCCCCCATTACCCTGCCAAAATTGTGCAGGACCGCCGGCTGAATAACCCCACCAAAGACAAGCCCTCTCATTAGCCCTGCGCTGATAAGTGATTTGTAATTTATTATTACCATCTTTAGTGAATTTAATAGCTTCGCCGTCACCGGCCAAATCGCCATTTGCATCAATTGAACCCGATCCGGAAATTTTAAATCCTCCGCCCAACTGCGCCCATGAGATGTTAGCCCAACCAAGGTAAACCAGCAATAAAAATAATCTCATCAGTTAACCCCTATACAAATATAAATCACAGCATATTAATTGAATGTAAACTGGTAGGCACGATTGGATTCGAACCAACGACCCCCACCATGTCAAGGTGGTGCTCTAACCAACTGAGCTACGTGCCTGATTAACTAATGAAGCAAGTCTACCACAAAACTCATTTATGAATCACCACACTGCATCAAATTCAACATCAGAACCACCCTAGCCTGCGCCGGTGTTAAGTTACCCGCCGTAGGAAAACCATGGCTAGGCTGCCCCACTACCCCCCCCATGGCACAGCGAGTAGCCACCAGCACCTGATTTAAATGCAAACGCCCCTGCGCTAAATATTCACCTACAGTTTGCTCTAAACACTCATGCAAAGTGCCATTACCCGTAGCACTCAACACCACGCCCTGCACACCTGTATCCACCAAACACTGCAAAGCACGGGCACTACACGCCGCATAGCTTGCCAATACCTCCACCCAAGGCCAGGGCTGCTCAGGCGGTGGCAACAAGGCTAAACCAAGGGCGAGTACCCCTGCATCAGTACAAGCCCTATAAACGCTCAACTGCCCTTGATGAACCCGCGCCATAGGGCCAGCAGGTACAGCACCAAACGCATCTACTACCCACGGATGCCACTTGCGCACCTCAGCACCCGCGTATACGCAACCATTCATCACGGCCAATACCCCCCGCAAATCACTAGAAGCCACAACCAAGGCATCCAGTAAATTTTGCGGTCCATCAGCCCATAAATCATCTGACGGGCGCATGGCCGCCGTTAACACCACGGGTTTTGCAGGTGCGAGCACCTGCTGTAAAAACACGGCTGTTTCTTCTAGCGTATCCGTACCATGGGTAATAACCACCCCAGCCACCTCAGGCCGTTGTAAATGATGCTGCACACTATGCGCTAATGCCAACCAAATAGCCTGCGTCATGTCTTTGCTATCCACTTGCGCCACTTGCTCGGCTTCAAGCACGTACCCCTGCGCCCGCCACTGCTGAAAAATCAAATGCCGCTCAATCCCCGATTGCACGAGTAATTGCTGCACGGATAATTGAGCCGCCTTGTATACCCCTGGCTGCGGATGATTAACTGCCAGTGCTGAGCCTGCAATGGTGCCACCCGTAGCAAGCATCACCACATGACGAGAATACGAATTAGAATGAGGGGCGCTAGGGTTCATCAGGATGAATATACATTGGTGGGTTATTGCGTATGAGTTATCCTAGCTGATATACGCAAAAATTTCCATCCTCTGCTTACCTTGCCTGGCACCATTAAACGAACCGTACATTGCATCACTCAAACCATGGCTAATCAAGACACACCACTTACCCCGCGCCAGCAAACGGTTCTGCAATTTATCGAGTCATTCATTCACACACAGGGTG